>JAPLKF010000094.1 GCA_026388215.1 Pseudomonadota bacterium
TGCCCTGGCAAGACCTGCAACCTCACTATTCTTGATAATACCTGCAATCTGCTTGACTGCGTCAAAATCACCGTCAGAGGCTATCGGAAAGCCTGCTTCGATGATATCAACGCCAAGGATTTCAAGCTGCCTGGCAACCCGAAGTTTCTCCTGTGTGTTCATGGTATTTCCTGGTGACTGCTCCCCATCCCTCAGTGTTGTATCAAATATAAAGATTCTTTTTGACATATCCACCTCTTTGTTTTTTGTGATAAACGATGGACGACCGTCCCGCCTATGGCGTGACTTGGACGACCATTCGTCCCGCATAAAGCGGGACTCATTAGAACGTTTTTAAATGCGTCCTTCGTCCTTCGTCTTCAGCCTTTTAAATATCAGCTCAAGGAACTCCTGTTCCCGATCCACATCAACTTCTATTGACAGGTAGAAGAGATTTTCCGGAACCTCCATGTGGGTAATCTTTACGGCATCCTTTTCTGTAGTTACAATTACATCTGTATCCTCAAAAGATGAGATCCTATCTATATCCTTTTGCTTATAGGCATAATGGTCAGGATATGCAATCTCATGAATAACATTGGCTCCCAGATCTCTTAACAGGTTAAAAAATGATTCGTTATCACCCAGCCCTGAAAAGGCAAGGATGCCTTTTCCTTTCAGAAAATTGTAATTGGCAATAAGATTGTGTCTGAGATTGTAGAGATACGCCGGTTTATATTTCACTTTAAATGCTGGTATACCTTTAGTTATATCCTTTATGTCATTATCCAGATCGCCCTTATTCACCAATATTATGTCTGCCTCTTTAATCCTTTCAAATGGTTCTCTGCACGGACCGAGTGGAAATAGTGCATTATTTTTCCCGCCCTCTTTTCCATTGAGAACGAGTATCTCAATATCCTTTTTGATGTTCTTCAATTGAAAACCATCATCAAGCAGCGCCACATCCATTTTAAATGTTTTTATCCCATCGTCAATCGCCCGTGCCCTATTGATGCCGACAATCACGGGACATTGGCCTTTTTTTGCAAGCATTATAGCTTCATCTCCCACATCTTCTGCACTATCCTTACCTGCATCTATAGAAAATATGCCCTTTCTTTTTCTCTTATAACCCCTTGTAATTATCCCGGGGTTAAAACCCTCCCTTTTAAGCTCTGCCGCAAGTTTTTCAACTATTGGAGTTTTGCCAGTGCCCCCTAATGAAATGTTGCCAATACTTATTACAGGGATGGGGGCTTCCTCAACTTTCATCATACCGGTTTTGTACATATACTCCCTCAATAATAGGCACTTACCATACAGATAAGAAAGAAAAAAAAGGGGGATATACAAAATAAATTTTATATATTTTGCCTCTCCTTTCCATATTCTTCTTATGGTATTTTGCATGTATTGAGTTAGTTTATATCAAAAAGAGTGCCAAAAATCAAAAACTTTGCTATAATTCAACTATAAACAAAGCTGTTAAGGAGGAAAAGATGAAACATAAATTAATCTATTTTTTACCATTACTTATAGTGTTTTTTCTTTTCTCAGAGGGGTTAAGCAAGGAGGAGGTCAAGATGGGCCAACTTAAGATAGCAAGTCCTGCCTTTAAGGACAACGGGTCCATACCCAGACAGTATACCTGTGATGGAAAGGATATGAATCCACCCCTTATTATTGAAAATGTTCTGAAAGAGGCAAAGTCCCTCGCATTAATCGTTGATGATCCTGATGCCCCGGTAGGCCTATGGGTTCACTGGGTGATGTGGAATATTGACCCTAAAATAAAAGAAATTAAAGAAAATTATGTACCAAAGGGCGCCATACAGGGTATAAACGATTTTAGAAAAAACAATTATGGAGGACCATGCCCGCCTTCCGGCACCCACAGGTATTTTTTCAAACTGTATGCCCTTGATACCACGCTCAACATTAGCCCCAACTCTACAAAGGCCGACCTTGAAAAAGCCATGAAGGGACATATTCTTGCACAGGCTCAGATTATAGGGCTATACAAAAAAAGATAGTCGTTTAGATAGCTTTTTGCTCTGAGCGCTTTTTTCGATTATGAATAAAATTATTTCATGAAATTATGGAAGATGGTATTAACAAAAAATTAGCTATTGATATATTCAACTCCGCACTACACGCAGCGGATCCTTATGAGTCTGTAAGAATACATACAGATTATATTGTCTCTACATATCATAACGAAAAATTCAATAAACTATTCCTTGTGAGTTTTGGTAAGGCTGCGTTTCCAATGACACGGGCGGTTATAGATTCTGCAGGCGATATCATCACCAGCGGGATAGTCATTACTAAATATGGTCACGCCACAAAGACTGACCTCTCCAACAAGATCAATATCTTCGAGGCAGGTCATCCGGTGCCAGATGAAAACGGGTTCAGGGTAACAAAAAACATTATCAATCTTCTTAAAAAAGCTGACCGGCAAACCCTCGTGGTATCTCTGATATCTGGCGGCGGTTCTGCCCTCCTCGTAGCCCCCTGTAACGGCATAACCCTCAGCGAAAAACAACGGGTCACAGAATTGTTACTCAAGGCAGGGGCAAACATTAATGAGCTTAATACCATAAGGAAACACATCTCAGGCGTGAAGGGGGGAAGGCTTGCAGAGCTTGCTTTTCCTGCAAAAACATTATCCCTTATACTCTCAGATGTTATCGGTGACAGGTTGGATGTCATTTCCTCAGGACCTACATCGCCTGATAAAACAACCTACCAGGATGCCCTCGGTGTAATCAGCAAATACAACCTAACTGACAGAGTTCCACAAAAGATATTAAGCTTATTAAAAGATGGCGTACAGGGTAATTTACCAGAAACCCCAAAAGAGGGAAACCCAATATTTGAGAAGGTTGAAAACATTATTGTGGGTAGTAACAGGATGGCAACTGATGCCGCAAGGATAAAGGCTTCCGAACTCGGGTTTGATGCATCTGTAATATCAACTGAGATTCAGGGGGAAGCAAAAGAGGTTGGCAGCTTGTTTGCAAAAAAGGCAATTGAAATTAGAAGGTCAAACGTCAGGAAACCCATTTGTTTAATTGCCGGAGGCGAAACAACGGTGACTGTAAAGGGTAATGGTACAGGTGGGAGAAATATGGAGATGGCGCTGTCGTTTGCATTAGAGATTGATGGTATTGATGGTATTACATTTCTCTCTGCCGGGAGTGACGGTACAGATGGACCTACCGATGCGGCAGGCGCTTTCGTTGACGGACAAACTGTTAAAAGTGCAAAGGTTAAAGGTCTTGACCCTGAGGTATATTTAAAAAATAACGACTCCTACAATCTTTTCGATAAAATCAATGGACTTTTTATCACAGGCCCAACAGGCACAAATGTTATGGATATCCAGATTATATTGATTGCCTGAGCCTCCTTTCATTGGCTGACAGTACTGATTGAAAAAAGTGGCGGGTGGATTAAACTGCTATAGCACATAGGGCATTTACTCGGTTTTGTCAACCTACCCCTTTTTTTAAACACAAAGCCGCACTTCTCACATTGAGCAGGTTTAACAACAAGACGCTGGTTACCCTTGTTCATTGTTTTTTTGATATGTTCAATATGGTCACACACATCCTTCTCGGAAATTCTTGCATACGTGGATATGTCTTTTGCAGAGAGGGTATATTCTTCGAGGAGGGCCTTTATATACTTCCGTATTGTATCATGCCTTTCAACGGGCTCCGGAGGCTCTTTTGGTCTCTTTTTCCTCATTTCACATTATAACGTAAAGCTCCTCTCCGGGCAAATGGTAAAGATGGCCTTATCGGGGAGTGCAATAGATAAGAAACAATTAGGTGAGCTTTTCCTATTAAAGTTTTTTTGTTA
>JAPLKF010000095.1 GCA_026388215.1 Pseudomonadota bacterium
TTGGTATGTCATCAAGACAACTCAAGCAGGAAGAAACAATATTAAATGAAATATTAATCTGCTATGATGGTATTTCTGTGGTTGTTCACCCCAGAAATCCAGTTAGCGCACTTACATTAGAACAGATAAGAGGTATTTTCAACGGTCGTATAAGGAACTGGAAAGAGTTGGGCTGGATTGATAGAAAGATTGACGCTGTTACGAGAGAGGAAGGTTCCGGGACTCGTGGTTCCTTTGAAGAACTTGTTATGAAAAATGAAGAAATTTATGATGGGATTATGGTTCAGGATTCTAATGGTTCTGTAAAAGAGGTAGTTGCCACCGACCCTTATGCGATAGGGTATATATCCCTTGGCCTTGTTGATAATAGAGTAAGGTCTCTATCCATTGATGGTATTTTTGCAAGCGTGGAAAATATAAAAACAAAAAAATATAAGTTTGTGAGACCCTTCTTATTCCTGACACATGGTGATATTAACGATAATGTAAAAATATTCATTAACTTTGTGATTTCTAAGGATGGACAGAATATCCTGAAAAAGGAAGGGCTGATAGGCATACTATGATTAAAAAGAAGTTCAGCAAAGAACACGCTGTCAGGTGGGTTTTAATGTTGTTCGCCCTTTCTTCCCTTTTATTTCTTTTCCTGATTTTCATCTTTATTCTTTTTGAAGGGTTACCTCTTTTTCATAAAATTGGTCTGAAAAATATCATTCTTGGTTTTAAGTGGGCCCCCACAAAAGGCTCCTTCGGGATATTTCCAATGATAATATCTTCATTCCTTGTAACCTTCGGTGCCCTCATTATTGGTGCTCCCATGGGACTTTCCTGCGCAATCTATCTTTCTGAATATTCAGGAAAAAGGTTAAAGATGTTTTTAAAACCAGCCCTTGAACTCTTAGCAGGCATCCCTTCAGTGGTATACGGGTTTTTAGGTGTTATTTATATAGTACCTTTAGTAAGAAATTATTTCGGTGGAGCTGGTTTTTCTCTGCTTTCTACCTCTATTATCCTCGGGGTAATGATTTTACCTACAATAATCAGTATATCTTTTGATGCATTGATGAGTGTACCAAGAACTTACAGAGAGGGTTCTTTTGCCATGGGGGCCACCAAATGGCAGACAATCTTCAGGGTTGTAGTTCCCTCTGCCAAATCAGGGATTCTGGCAAGTTTCATTTTGGGTATGGGAAGGGCAATAGGAGAAACAATGGCAGTTATTATGGTTGCCGGTAATGCATTAAAGATACCAACGAGTATTCTTGATCCCTTAAGGACATTGACCGGAAATATTGCCCTTGAACTCGCATACGCCACTGGAGACCACAGACAGGGGCTTTTTTCAACCGGGGTAGTTCTCTTGCTCATTATCATGATTCTCAACTATATTGCCAATTTTGGAATAAAGAGGAAGGTGATAAAGTGAAAAATAGTTCGGAGTTCAAGGTTCAAAGTCCGGAGTCACAAAACCTGTCAAATAAAAAATATAACATTTCACAAGCATCGAAAGGAGCGTTGTAAATTGAGGATCAACCCCCGAATAATCGATAAGCTTGTAAAGATAGTTCTCAACTCCCAGGCATTTTTTACAGTTGGAATATTGGTAGCAATCGTTGCTGTTATCTTCTTTAAAGGCTCCCCCCATGTAAATTTAGAATTTATCTTTTCCTCTCCAGAGGATATGGGCAGACATGGAGGCATATTCTTTACAATCATCGGGACTCTACTTCTTGTATTATTATCAATCCTTCTCGCCACGCCTTTGGGTGTTGGAACAGCAATTTTCTTGACTGAATATACCAGGGAATCGAGATTCACAAAAATTATTCGCTTTGGTGTTGAATCATTAGCAGGTATACCCTCTATATTGTACGGTCTCTTTGGCTTCATATTCTTTGTAATCAAACTCAAGATGGGCTGGTCAATCTTAGCAGGTGTATTTACTATAACCATTATGATCCTTCCAACAATAATCAGGACAAGCGAAGAGGCTATAAAGGCTGTCCCGAGGAATTTTAGAATCGTTAGCTACTCTTTAAGTGCTACCAAATGGGAGACGGTATTAAAGGTTGTATTACCTTCAGCAGCCCCGGGGATTCTGACAGGTATTATGTTAAGTGTCGGAAGGGCTGTGGGTGAGACTGCAGCAACCTTATTCACTACGGGAAGCTCACTAAGACTTCCCACATCCCTTATGGATTCAGGAAGAACCATGGCTGTTCACTTCTATATCCTTGCCAGGGAGGGGATTTCGATGGAAAAGGCCTATGCCACTGCCCTGGTGCTCGTTTTGAGTATATTATTTATAAATGTCCTTGCCTATTATATTATGAACAGGGTTATCGCAAGATATTCGTGAGAACGTATGGATATTAAAATAAAGGTAGAAAACTTGAGGGTATCGTATGGAACATCTGAAATCCTGAAAGGCATCAGCATTGATGTTCATAAAAACATGATTACCGGTTTCATGGGTCCAGCAGGAAGTGGAAAATCTACTTTAATATCAACTATTAACAGAATGATAGATTTTGAAGAGGGTATAAAGATTGAAGGTGGGGTTTATCTTGATGGAGATAATATTTTAGATAGAGAAATAGATCAGGTGAACTTAAGAAGACGGGTTGGGACGGTTTTTGCTGTACCCATAGCCCTCCCCCGCTCAGTATACGAAAATATTGCGTATGGTCCAAGATTACAGGGTGTCAATGAAAAGGCAGAACTTAACATTATTGTTGAGGAGAGTTTAAGAAAGGCATTTTTATGGGATGAAGTAAGGGATAGATTAAACAAATCAGCATTGAAACTCTCTGGTGGACAGCAACAGAGACTCTGTCTTGCCCGAACCCTTGCCCTAAAACCAGAGATAATTCTACTGGACGAACCATGTTCGGGTTTAGACCCTATCTCTACTGCGAAGATTGAAGAGGCCCTCGATGAGCTTAAAAAGGATTATACTATAATACTCGTCTCAAACAATACAAAACAGATAGCCCGCATCACTGATTATGCTGCATTTTTTTACATGGGAGAACTTATTGAATATGGTCCTTCAGAAAAGGTATTTACAAACCCATCGGAGAAAAAGACTGAGGACTATATCCAGGGGAAATTTGGATGATGAATAATCGTGTGCTTAGAACAAATACATTAAATCTATACTACGGCACCTTTCATGCCCTTTTAGATGTAGATTTTCATGTATTTAAAAATTCTATTACCTCCCTGATAGGCCCCTCTGGTTGTGGCAAATCCACATTGCTTCGTTGCTTTAACCGCATGAACGACCTTATTGATGATGTGAAAATAACAGGCAGTATATTTGTCAATGAACTGAGCATTGAAGAAATAGACATTATTGAATTAAGAAAAAAGGTGGGCATGGTATTTCAAAGGCCGAACCCATTCCCTTTCTCGGTCTATGAAAATATGATTTATGGTTTAAAAACACATGGTATCCAGAACAAGAAACAAAACCAGGGGATAGTAGAAAAATGTTTAAAGGCAGTTGGATTATGGGATGAGCTTAAGGACAAATTCTCTACGCCTGCCTTAAGCCTTTCTGAAGAAATAAAACAGAGGCTTTGTATCGCAAGATTACTCACGGTTGAACCAGAGATTATCTTACTTGATGAACCATGTTCGGCCCTTGACCCCATTGCCACTATGAGGATAGAAGAACTGATGGTGGAGCTCAAAAATAATTATACAATCCTGATAGTAACCCACAATATGCAGCAGGCAGCAAGGGTATCAGACTATACAGGATTTATGCTTTTAGGAGAGCTTATGGAGTTCGGGGAAACCACACAAATTTTTACCTCCCCCAAGAATGAGAGGACAGAAGGTTATATTACAGGCAGGTTTGGATAAACGCTAACAATTTGATGATGGAATTCCTAAAATCTATAACATCAAAAGAAGCTCTCAAAATAATCGAATCCTTTCCAATAGTTGCCAAAACAGAAACAGTGGATATCGAAAACGCATTATGCAGGATACTGGCAGAAGATATTATATCAATGGAGGATATCCCGCCTTTTTCACGTTCCCTCGTTGATGGATTCGTATTGATTACTAAAGATACCTATGGAGCAAAAGAAACAAACCCTTCTTTCCTATATACTAAAGGAGAAATAAAGGTTGGTGAAGAGACAAAGATAACAATCGAAGATGGACATACTGTATATATCAGCACTGGAGCAATGATACCAGAAGGGGCTGATGGTGTTATTATGGAAGAATATGTCAGAAGGACTACAGACGGGATTGAACTAACAAAAGCTGTCCATAAAGGCGAAAACATCTGTTTCGTCGGGGAAGATATTAAGAAAGGGGGCAAGGTTTTGAATAAAGGGAAAAGACTCTCCCCTTTTGACCTCGGGATGCTCTCCGCCCTTGGTCATTCAAAAATCCCTGTATATAAAAAAGCTGAAGTAGGAATTATATCCTCAGGGGATGAAATAGTTGAAATACATCATACCCCTCCGCCTGGTAAGGTCAGAGATATCAACAGGTATACCATAACAAACCTGTTGAAAAAAGAAGGTTCTATTACCAAATTCATTGGAATAACCAAAGATAATATAGAAGATATAACAGAAATACTTGCATCTGCCCATGGATTCGACATGCTTCTCATCTCTGGAGGTAGCTCAAAGGGAGAGAGAGATTTTGTCACCGCCTCCATCGAGAGACTTGGAGGTAAAATACTATTCCACGGAATAAACATAAAACCAGGGAAACCCACAATCTTCGGTACATTATGGAACAAACCAATTTTCGGGCTACCAGGTCATCCTGCCTCATGCGTTATGGTGGTGATAAGGTATGTCCTTCCTCTTTTGAGAAGATTGCAGGGTGAAGAAACACATGGAGAAAAGAAGATTAAAGGAATACTCACAACCAATATACCCTCGTCCTTTGGTATTGAGGAATATATAAGAATTACTACAAAATACATCAAAGGAAAATACTATATATATCCAATATTTGCGAAATCTTCAGTAATTTCTTCATTAACAAATGCTTCAGGGTATATAGTCATCCCGGAAGGCAAAGAAGGCTACGAAAAGGATGAAGAGGTAGAGGTGTATCTCTTGGAGTAAAAAGGGTTCTAGGATTCCAGGGGTTAAGGGTTCAAGTGTATTAATCACTCGAATCCTTGAACCCCTCTGGCCAAGACCTGCGGTTTGGCAGGGCAGGCCTTGACCCCTTGACCCCCGTTTGTTGAATAGACCATTAAGACATGATATATAATGCAATTAAATGCGACTATCAGGTATGATATGAAATATGTACCGGTGATGGATGTTATCTGAATTAGTGATAAGAACTTATATTGTGAGTGGGCAAGAAAACT
>JAPLKF010000096.1 GCA_026388215.1 Pseudomonadota bacterium
AAAAAATGGGGGTGAATCATGTCTTCTTTAAAGTTAACCAAAACCGAATTTTGGGAAGGGGTTAGCGGCCTACACTCAAAGGGCGAGAGATTTTACTCACTTGTACGGAATGTAAAAATGGGGTCAGGCTTTGAAATATAACATTTTGCCGGCAACTGCAGATAAACCTGCACAAACGCAAAGCTCACAAATTACGCCAATGGCGGGACCGCCCTGTCCCGCGGTACGCGGGATTCATCTGTGCCGCACACGTTAGCCGCAATCGGCTTCAAGGTAGTTTATAAAAGTTTACAAAGTAAATATAATATATGTAGGATGCTATGATGCAGGTTGAGATGGACAGCATTTATAAAAATATACCTCTGGAAGAGATTCCTTGGAACATTGAGACTCCGCCAGACGCTTTAGCTGAGTTGGTCGATAGCGGAAAAGTGACACCCTGCAAAACTATTGATTTGGGCTGCGGTGCTGGTAACTATGCTATTTATCTTGCCAGTATAGGATTTGACGTTACAGGAATTGATATTTCCCCAGTGGCTATAGAGATTGCCGAAGAAAATGCAAAGAAGAAAGGAGTCAAGTGGAATTTTCTTGTTGCCGATGTTCTTGGGGATTTGGATGAAGTTAAGGAAACTTTTGATTTTGCTTATGACTGGGAGTTGTTGCATCATATATTCCCTGACAAAAGGAAGAAATATATTAAAAATGTGTATAGAATAATTAATCCAGGAGGGAAGTATCTTTCTGTTTGTTTCAGTGAGAAGGATCTTCAGTTTGGTGGCTCAGGGAAATACAGAGAAACACCACTGGGTACTATTTTGTATTTTTCTTCTGATGATGAATTGAGAGACCTTTTCGAACCATACTTCAACATAAAAGAATTAAAAACAATAGAGATCAGCGGTAAATTTGCACCTCATCTTGCAAACTATGCATTTATGGAGAGGAAATGAAAATATCCAAATGCGAAATTACCATGTTTGACTTGTTTAAAGTTTGAAAAACAGTTATCATAAAAAATAGAGGTATATTCAATGAAACGGATAATTTTAATTGATTTTGAAAATATACAAAGACTTGATTTTGAACTTATCGACACTACGAATACAGATATCATAATCTTTGTTGGTAAATCCCAGAGCAAAATACCCTTTCCCCTTGTTGAGAAGGCTCAAACTCTCGGTGACCGGATTACATGGCTTAAAATAGCTGGCGATGGTAAAAACAACCTCGATTTCCATATTGCCTTTGCATTAGGGTGCTTAAGTGAAAAATTGAAAAACGAAGTTGAGCTGATAATACTCTCGAAAGACAGCGGATTCGATTCTCTCATCAAGTATATAAATGATGTAGGTGTATATGCGAGAAGAATTGCAAATCTTACTGAATTAGCCGATAGTCAAAAACAGATGCCCTCATCTAAATTTACCAGCTATATAGTTGCCAATCTTAATAAGATCGATCCTCAGAAACGTCCAAGAACGAGAGATACATTAAAGAAGCACGTCGAATCATTATTAAGGGACAAAGCAGGTGCGAACGAAATAGATTCAATAATTGAAGAAATGTTCATCAAAAGTCTCTTAGCGCAGACTGGCAATCGACTTAAATACACCTTAGATTCTCAAAATTAAATACCGTCGTGTCTTCATACAACTTCATACAACTTCGCTTTACGCTATGCCTGTTAAAGGGGAATAGAGGTGGCTGAATATACCATCATTGCAACATCTACCTTTGGTCTGGAGTCGGTTGTCGCTCATGAGTTAAAGGTCCTTGGCTACAGTGATCTAACCGTTGAAAATGGGAAGGTTACGTTTACGGGGGATGAGAAGACTATTGCACGGTGCAATATCTGGCTCAGGACTGCGGACAGGATACTTATAAAGATTGCTGAGTTTAAGGCAACGGATTTTGAGGAGCTTTTTCAGGGTACACTTCGCATCCGATGGGAGGAGATTATCCCTGTGGACGGGAAGATGCATATTGTCGGTAAGTCGGTAAAATCAAAACTATTCAGCGTGAAAGATTGCCAGGCTATTGTAAAGAAGGCAATTGTAGAGGCGATGAAAAGAAAATACCGTACTTCGTGGTTTAAAGAAACAGGCCCTGTTTACAAGATAGAAATATCTATGTTGAAGGATACTGCTATACTCACAATAGATACATCAGGTCCAGGACTCCATAAAAGAGGATACAGGGAAAGGGCAGGGGAGGCACCACTCAGGGAGACACTCGCCGCAGGGCTTGTCTTATTGAGTAGATGGACCCTGGAAAGGATACTTGCTGACCCCTTTTGCGGTTCGGGCACAATTCCTATTGAGGCTGCCCTGATAGGGAAAAATATTGCCCCGGGACTCAAGAGGTCTTTTGTCTCCGAAGAATGGAAACAGATACCAAAAAGCGTGTGGGATTTGGCAAGAGAAGAGGCACATGCCCGGATAAACGATGCGGAATTCAGGATACTTGCCTCAGACAGTGATGGGGATGTGCTTAAAAAGGCAAGGGATAATGCCTTTCGCGCGGGTGTTACCGATTACATTGCATTTCAAAGGCTGCCTGTTGAAGAGTTTCGTTCAAGAAAGAAATACGGTTGTATTGTATGCAACCCGCCGTATGGAGAAAGGATAGGGGAATCGAAAGAAGTAGAAGATCTTTACAGAACAATGGGGAAGGTATTCTCAAAACTCGATATGTGGTCTTTCTTTATCTTATCTGCCCACCCGGCATTTGAAAGATTATTCGGTAAGAAGGCGGAAAAAAACAGAAAGATTTATAATGGTGACATAA
>JAPLKF010000097.1 GCA_026388215.1 Pseudomonadota bacterium
GATGCTGTTTCCTATACTTGTTCTCTTTACCTGTTACTTTCGTGGATACAGGGTGAGCCATGGCAGGTACCCAGTACGGATACTGCCAGTCCATATCTGAGAGCAAAACCTGGAACCGAATTCCGGGCTGTTGTTACAGGCCCTCTTCCGCCCGCTGATATCCAACAACAAGGCCAAATTAAAGCTATACCCAAGCCACTACCTGAAAAACAAGGTGTAACGAAGACAGAACCTCTTAAAAAGCCACCCAGGCTGGCACCAGAACGGGTGAAACCGATCAGATAGAGAACACATTACAGGGTCAGGTCTTGAAATATAAGTTTTTATTTCTTTAACGATTACATAATCATTAGGCAAATTGTGAAGCCGGAAGAGATTTTTTCGTCTCTCTGGTTTATCTCGTCTATCCTGTCTATTTAGTCACGACAAGAAAGACTGAGTAGATTCCCACGGGTAAGCCCGTAGCACTATACATACGCTTAGCGTTAGCAACTGAAGCATTCACCCACACCTGAAGGCGTGGTCCTCTGTATGCTTGCGTCGTTCGTGGGAATCTACTTAAGCAAGCACCGCGAGCGAGAGGGGGAGGCTCCGCGGGCTTTGCCTGTGGAGGGGGCGACGCAAGCCCCTGTAATAGACCGGATAGACGGTATTTTAAGGTTGATTTGTGAAGGAAACAGCTTTCTGGCGCATAAAGCCGTAAGGAGTGAGTCGTAAAAGGCGGCGGCCTTTTAAATGACCGCCGCCAGCGAAACTTCAAATCAATTTATTTTTCCTTTTTCATCTTTTTTTCGTAATTGGCACGTACCGCCTTCAGCTCTTCTGGTGTCCGGCAAATCTCTTCTGCCTGAATGGGCTGCATATTTTTGAGGATGGCAAATCCATATTTCTCACTGTACATGGTCTCACCCCAGACAACATCTTCCACGACAGAATGATCCTCCTTCCGCATGATCTTCCAGCCTTCAGGGGTTTCCCATGCCAGGGGTTCTCTTTCCACTGCTTTTATAATCTTCTCTGTATTTGTCGAGCCCGCACGCTCTATAGCTGCTTTTATGAAATAGACGCCTGCATAGGTCTCTTCAGCCATATAGTCTGGATATTCTTTAAACCTTTCGTAATATGTTTTAACAAAATTTCGGTTCTTTTCCGTATCCGGTGTGAGGAAAAAGTAGCGAGCTGCCACAAATGTACCTTCAGGGATATCCTTTCCGAGGGGCATGAGTGTCTCCAAAGCTGCTCCATCGGGGAAGGCAAATTTGATATTATCAAAAAGTTTGAACGGGAGGGCCTGTTTGATAAAATTGACTGCATCCACACCCCACAAAGGTGACCAGACTGCATCGGGTTTTGCTTCCACAATTTTTTTAATAAAAGGTGTATAGTCTGACTCCATGAGCTTCGGCCACAGCTCGCCCACAATCTCTATGTCTGGTTTCAATTCTTTCAACTTGTCTCTGAAAGCTGCCCATGATTCATGCCCGTAATTGTAATTGGGCCCGATGCACATCCAGCGCTTATAAGGCTTTGAAGCCATATAATATGCCCCTGATCGTGAGTGCATCATTGCATTGCTCAGGACACTAAACTGGTAGCGGCTGAACTGGGCGTCTGTCATTGAATTCGCTGCTGCCTGTGTCAATATTAAGATTTTCTTGTTCTCAGTGGCAATTTTTGATACAGCGACCGCTGCACCACTCGAAGTGGGGCCTATAATAAAGTCTACCTTGTTGTCAACTATGTATTTCTTGGTAATCCGAGCCCCTGTTTCAGCGTCCAGCTTGGCATCTTCAAACATGGCTACTACTTTTCTTCCCAGGATACCGCCTTTTGCGTTAATTTCATCAACCGCTAACTGAACTGCCTGATTTCCGTGTTTACCATACCCCCCCATCGGTCCAGACATAACAAAGAGAACACCTATCTTAATAGGTTTTTCTGCCGCAAAAGCAGTGCCGAGAGCCAAGACTAAAATCATACAAAACACAGTAATTCCAATAGCCCATTTTTTTCCTGACATACTTACCTCCTCTAATCTTCTCAATAAATACCCCCAAAATAAAACAGAACAATTGCTACTAACTACTTACGTATCCCACCTCCTTTCAGTGATATTTACTTGCTCTTTTCTGTTCAACCCTTTATGTAGGGATTTTCTCTTTATTCTTCCCCAATACAAAATTTTTTGCAATAAAAACTTGGTCGAAGACCGAATAAGCTGAAAGGCTTAAGCCATCGACAAAATTTCCTGCAGCATCTCCTCCAGTTTATCCTCCTCACTCTTATCCGCATATTTGGGCCGCTCGATATCAGGGAACAAATGGAATATCCCTTTCATAATAACCTCTGCATGGGGAGGACAGCCTGGCAAATGAGTTCCCATTTCTGCATGGTGCTGCTGGCAGATGCCCATGAAGATGTTTGTTTCTTCCGGATTGATCTCACGTTCTGTTGCAGGACCGAGGAAGATGTTCACCTTTTTCTCAAAGGGCCTGTCGATTAAAAACCGGTTTGCATCCTTCGGATCAGGCCTACGCAATTTGTTCAGGACAAAATGGAGGTAACCCCTGCAGCCGCTACAGGCATGACCGACATAGATTGCAATATCCCTGCCATTATTTAAATTAATCTCCGGCTGTTTGAAGGGGCTTCTGAGTTTATTGATGGAAGGACCGATGATATTGATCTTCCTGGCGTCTATGGGGCCTAACCCCTGGATATATGCCAGAAGCACAGGCGGGGATGTGACAGGGTCAAGGCCCATGACCCTCATAGCCGTGGCATCTACCGCTACAGGGTTTGTCCCTCCAATCAGAAGGTTCATTCTCTTTGATGCTCCGGAGACCGGCCCAAAATCCTCCTGGCCAATAAGCCCATCAATAATAATGAGCTTTGGTTTAATAAGATGGTGAATATTAACAAGATTCTGCCAGAGCCCGAAAAAGTGTGACATGTACTTTTCGAGCGGCGGGACTGCCCCCTGAAGGCTCTTGACACTCAGGGAAGCAATTGCAGCAAAATGCGTCTTCAAGACCGGCACATTGATAATTACATCTGCTGTTTCAACTGTAAGTGGAATCTTCCTTGAAAGCATCCTCTTGCCTCCAGGCACTGCCTTCTCCACCTGTTTATCTGTATTCAGGTCAACGAGGCTCACCTTTTTGGGATCAAGGTCGATTAATTTATCATACCCGTAATGGAGAAATAGTTTATATGTTGCACTCCGGTTGATTGATGAACCTTCGGCGATCATTACTTTTCCAGCCACAGGCAGAATGAGCTCGGTCAGGGCTTTAATGAGCCGTATATCTGTGACGACCCCCCTCTTGTAAATGCCGTCCTTTAACCCGTGATCGGCTACGATATTAGGCTTAATCACTACAACCTCTCCTAATTTGACAAACTTCTTCAAACCTCCAAGTTTATGAATCAGATTTTCAAGCCCTTTCTTGATCTCGCTTGCGGTCCCACTCTCAGGGACCCTCTCAATAGCCACCCTCTCCTTTTTCCGGTAAATCCTGGCGGGTTTCTTTCCCTCAAGCCTTTCAAAAAGGACAGATATGCTTAAATCCATCTTGATTAGTGGGAATCCATCTGCAGTAAAGGACCTGGTAGGACGAAAACCATACTCCACCATCCATTGGTATTTTTCTTTATCTGCCCTTAGAACCTCTGCTGCAATAAGACTCTCCCTTGCAATGAGGGCATCGACCATGCGAGATTCAAGACCTTTTCCTTCCCGTTTTCCCTTTATAAGAATCTCCTCTATGGTGCTCTTCCCCGGATTATAGATAATCCAGCCCACATCCTTATCATTTTCCTTGACTGTATACTTAATGATATCGGGACTATCCTTCCACTGCCGCCACATCAAAGCTACATAACCAGGGTCAACATCTATGGCTCTATAGTAATTCTGAAAGCACTTCAAAAGGGCAGCGGATAACCTCCCCTTCTTCAGCGTTATTCCTGATACCATTCTATAAACCTCCTTTCATTGCTCTGTAACTTTCCTCTCAATAAGATTATCATAAGACGAGGGATTGCTTAAACAAAAAATGCTCTCTTTCATCATACATTTTTATTGACAATCAAAAAGGGCCTTCGTTATTATGGAGCAATTGATATACAAGGAGGGATATATGACAAAAATCAAAGAGATACCTCTTCAGAAATTGAGACCAGGAGCATTTATTAATGAAAAGGTAAAAGAAATTTCAAAAGCAGTAGGCAATGGTTTTGCGGTCAATGCCTTATCCGGTGGTGTGGATTCATCGGTTGTTACAATGCTCGGCTTCAAGGCATTGGGACGTAAACTCAAGACATATTTCATAGACAGCGGCCTTATGAGACATAAAGAACCACAGTATGTTGTCTCCCTTTTTAAAAAATTAGGCGTTCCCGTGAAACTCATCGATGCAAAGAAACAATTTTTCGATGCATTAAAAGGTATTGAAGACCCTGAGAAGAAGAGAGAGGCAATCACGCATGTATTTTATAAGGAAGTTTTTGGCTCTCTTGTGAAGAAAAGCAGTGCCAGGTTTCTCTTGCAGGGCACAAACTATACAGACATAGAAGAAACCGTGGCAGGGATAAAGAGACAGCATAATATACTGGCACAGCTTGGAATCGATACAAAAGAGGTATATGGATACCATCTGATTGAGCCACTGATAGAACTCAGGAAAAGTGCGATCCGCAAGGTCGGGAAGGTCCTCGGCCTGCCTGAGGAGATATATGCAAGACCGCCCTTCCCTGGACCTGCTCTTTCTGCAAGGGTAATAGGAGAAGTTACACCAAAAAGGGTAGAAATTGTGAGGAAGGCAACAAAAATCGTTGAGGAAGAGTTGAGCAAAACAGGTGCATTTCAGTATCTGGCCATTCTCCATAAAGACAGGGTAACAGGGATGAGAAATGGCAAAAGAGATTTTGGCTTGCAGATAGAGGTAAGATGCTGGGAGAGCACTGATGCAAAAGTGGCTACACCTACAAAGCTCCCCTTTGAGAAACTGATGAAGCTTGGAAACAGGATAACCCGTGAGGTTTTAGGTGTTGTGAGCGTCACCTACAACATCACGAGAAAACCACCGTCAACCATAGAAGCTGTGTAGCAAAGTAGATGTGCCACTTAAAATTTCTAATCTTGTCAATGCCAAAAATTTGGTTTAACCTATGGGGCTATATGCGCAAAGACACCCCTCATGGCCGTGACAAAGGTCCAGATCATGTTCAGTGCCGGCTCCTCAAGAAGTAGCCCTACCCCTTCCGGTGTGAGGACGAACACAAAAGGCACCTTCTGTTCTTCCACAGGTGTCTCCCGCAGACAGATTAATGTCCGCAGTTATTGCCAGTCAGGACCTTAATGGTTACAGACTCACCGTCGGCAACGAGCCCTTTGAAACGGACGCTTTTATCTCCAACGGTCAGCCGATGGTTTTCATAGTCGTGACTCCGAATTCTTATTTCTCCAACACTACGACGCATAATGGCCGTGCCCGACCCATCAGGTGTCAGCCCGTAGTACTCAAAGACACCGGCAGAAGGGCTTTCAACCCTGATGATGGAAATCCCCTCTGCCGGCTCGTAAATAAGTGTTTCCCGCACAGGTGCCAGATAAATGGAATTGATGAATTCCAGGTGGAATGATGTTCCTGCTTCAAGTGGCAGGCACAACAGTGTCCTCTCCGGTTCTCCTCCTGAGATAACAAGCTGTGTTGCTGGCCAGGCTGCCTGGGATGAGAGCATCCATGTCGCCAGAACCAAATACATACCGATGCAGATACTCCGCATGCCATGTGAAGTAAAATGGAGCCGTGGTTTACACATCACCTTATCTGTCCCGTTGCAAAATCTCCAAAATTTCGGGAATCTATTCATTTATCAGTTTTCTTATCATTCTATATAGATTTACAAAAAAAATCCAACCAGAACAGATAATATATCCTTATTTATTTTTTCTTGACAAGATAGCATTTATCAGGTGTCATTTCATGAGGCGACTTCCATTGATGACCCTGTGGAAACTGAAGGAGACCGGCTCGCTTACGCACCTCCATACAATGAAAAAACTTATAATTCAAGACCTGACCCCAGGTCATAGAAATCGTCAGTAATCCTTGAAATTTATCAGACTTCAATAAACATTTGAAATTTTAGCGTTTTTTCAGTATAATATTTGCTGCTCGTAAAAAATGTACTGGAAAGAAAACCTCATATCGGCACCGATGACCCGTCCGATTGGTAACACTTTCCCCTTATCAACCGAATAAAACTTTGCATTTAAGGAGATAAGAAGATGCACATTTATGTCATAGGTAGTTTTGGATGTGGTAAAACAATGCTCTTTCAGGCGCTGAGCGGGGTAATCACCGAAAACAAACCTGGCATGGATGCCGTTACTGTGATTGACGTCCCTGACGAACGTATTGAAAGACTGTCAGAAATATTTAACCCGAGAAAAACAGTCTATGCACGGATGACCGTGGCTGATACGGTTGCGATTGAAGAAGGGAATGTAAAGAGCGAGACAATAAGCGCAAAGACCCTTCTGGAGATGCGCAAAAGCGACGCCTTCCTGCTTGTGCTCCGTAACTTCGATAACGGAAGTCCGGTGGACCTCACAGGCGAATTCCTCACCATCATCCAAGAGTTTATCTTTTCCGACATTATGCAGATCGAGAACCGCCTTGAGAGAATCCGCAAGCAGTCGGGAAAGAAGGAAAATACTGCGCTTGTGCAGGAAAAGGCGTCCCTCACCGAATGCCTCAGTCACCTCAATTCAGGGAAACCACTTGCCACCCTTTCCCTTTTCGAACGGGACGGAAAGCACCTTAAGGGCTTCAGGTTCCTCTCACAAAAGCCGATGATGGTGGTAGTAAATTGCGAAGAAGAAAAATTGGAATCATCAGACCAGATAGTGAGTAACTTCAGAAAAACTATTCCCTCACACATCCCTGTGATCACTGTATGCGCGAAACTCGAAGCAGAACTCGCGCTCATGGCCCCTGATGAACAGGCTTCATTTATGGCAGAGTACGGTATCAGGGAATCAGTGGCAGGACGCATCATCAGGCTTGCCTTTGACACGCTTGGCCTCATCTCGTTTTTAACAGTAGGGGATGACGAATGCCGCGCCTGGCCAATAAGGAATGGGATGAATGCCCAGGATGCTGCAGAGGCAATCCACGGCGACCTCTCACAAAAGTTCATCCGGGCAGAGACAGTCTCCTATGACGACTTCATCCGTCTCGGCGGTTTCGCAGGCTGCAAGAAAGCTGGTCTCTGGCGGCTTGAGGGAAAGACCTATATTGTTCAGGACGGGGATATACTCTCCATCAGGGCAGGAAACTAAACAGCACGAATTTAAGGTTAAAGCCGGAACGCTGTTTCGTTCGCTAATCAACCTTAAAATACGTCTATCCTGTCTATTCAGTCTTTCTTGTCTATTTTGTCATGACCAGAGAGACGAAAGAAACGAGATGGACGAAAAAACGCTCCACAAAAGCTCTTCCGGCTCTGAACAGATTGCCTGATAGCGATTGATATCAGAAATTCAAAAGTTAGTCGTAACGTCTTGAATGGTAATTTATTAATTTATGTCCCCGTCTGTACAATTAATTAATCTACTTTGAATATACGATACCTTTAGTAACATTAAAAATAATATTTAGGTTTTTTTCGTTGGCTTCATTAAGTAACCTAATTATGTTCTCTCTAATCTCCTCACTTGTAACATAACCAACGAACTCAAAAAGGTCTTTTATTCCAACATGTAAGGCCACGGCAATTTTTTCGAGCGTTTCAAGTGATGGGTAACTTTTACCTACTTCTATTCGGCTTAAATGTTTTGGGTCAATGTTTACTTTTTCAGAAAGCTGGAATTGTGACAATCTCCTTATCTTTCGTATCTCCTTTATTCTCGCCCCCAATAGTTCTTTTGTACTTTTCATTAAGACCTCATTGTTATTAAACAATCATTTCTTCAAGATTTTTGAAACAACATAAAATGTAGAATATACTTGACAAATCCTACATTATTGTTTGAGTATTCTACTCATGAGGTTGATTCTCAATAGGTATTCATCTATTAAAGTTGAACGGTAGTTGGGGGGTTACATAAAAAAAATAAAATAGTAAGGGGGGAGTGATTATGAAAAAGTTAACGGGAATCATAGTAACTCTTATTTTCATTGTCTTTGCAACTTCAGTATATGCAGGCCAGTTTGGGCCACTGGAACCTTATGCTAAGGAAGGAAGTTTTTCATTTGGTGTTGGATACTTCTATGAGGATACAAAATGGGACAGCGCTACATTCAGAATAGCCGGAGTAAGTTTAGATACTGGAAAGTTTAGGACAGAATCAAACCAGATGTATTTACAGGGTTCATATGCCCCCACTAAAGGCTGGGAGGTTTATGGAAGGTTAGGTGCTGCAGATATGAAGTTAAAAATTGATGATACTGATGATTTAAAGGACAGTCAAAAGTTCTTTGGCACACTAGGGATAAAGAGTACTCTTTATGACAATAAGACCTTTAGTTGGGGACCTTTTTTACAGGGGACATATCGCTCCAATTATAAAGATTCGGTTTCTGCTACAGTGTTGGGTGTTCCTGTAAAAGCAGATTTTGAATTTAAAAATTATTACGATATTAATGCTGGATTCACAGGGCAGGTAAAGGTAAATGATTTTATCATATATGGTGGGGGTTTTTATACCTATGCCAATGCGAAAGCTGAGATTACGATGTCACTCTTAGGGGTTAGTTTGAGTGGCAGTGATACAATAAAGGTAAAGAATCCAGTAGGTGGTTTTCTTGGATTTAGTATCCCATTTACTAAGGAATTGAAATTCAACATTGAAGGCCAGTTTAAAGACAGGGTTTCAGCGGGTGGCATTCTTACATATTCATTTTAATTGTTTTAAAGGCCCGATCTGAAGTCAAATCAGTTCGGGCCTGATTCAATAAAGGCCGGAAGTACAAACCAAACCTTATTTTACTGATTTTGGTACAACAAATAAGGGGTCGGGTCTCCAAAATTCAAAAAATAACTTTCTTTGACATGATATAGGAAAATCTTATCGTTCAAAGGAGAGATGTATGGCACGACCGTTAGGAATAGAGCATTCGGGCGCTGCCGGAAAAATCTTCAACGTCTCCGACGGTGAATTTCATTCCATGAATCATATCAT
>JAPLKF010000098.1 GCA_026388215.1 Pseudomonadota bacterium
AGCCGGAGAGAATGCCTGTTATCTGCTCCTTGCATTTATCTCTCTGAAGATGGAGATGAGCTGGAGAACAACGAAAATAGGGAAGGTACGTCCTAATTTGCCCCTCTATAAAAAATTTACACAATTAAGTTGACAGTACCAACATCAGTGTCTTTAATCAGTTCTTTTATTTCTTTTACTTGATTCTCATTTCCACTCAAAATGTTCGAAGTATCTCCCATAATAATTGCTATACGGTGCTTGCAATGCAGACCATACTCTCCCGCTTGGCATGTGCATTTTGTTGTTAGTTGATCACCCTCTCTAGTAAACGTTACCTCATACTGTCCGGTGCTTCCTCTGACAAGAAACCTGTACTTATCCATCTTGTTTATGGTTGCCTACCCGTATTGCTTTTTGTTCGGCATCAGGTTTTTCAGTTTTCCTTCTGGTCCGATGATAAGGAATCTGACAAAATCATCTTGGGGCAGTGTATATTCTCCAGTTCTCTCCAGCCTTGTCCTGGTGTCATTTGGGACGAAGATTTCAACGACAACATTCGTAGACGATCCTGGTACATTTTTATCTGACTGCATTGCGTCTATAACTTCCTTAACCTGCACTGCCAGCCTCAGTTTTTGTAATGCTTGAGACCAAGGAAGAGAATAGGCTGACGGAGTGTCATACATAGTGTCACCAACCTTAAAGGAGAACGCAGTGCCTTGTGTCCACACCAATTTATCCTGCCCATGTTCTTTTCTGATCGTCTTTTTGATATCGAGAGTATCATTGAAACACCTTGGGATGCACATATACCAGTCTTGCGTATAATCCTCTTCTGGGGCTCTAAGAATATCTGTAAGCCGGTTTGCCTTTTTTGTCTTCAACCTTTTTCTATCAAGAAGAATCTCCAGAACACTCAGTGATTTCTCGCTCATGCAATCTCCTTCTCAGTTATGTTCAGGGAAAAAGACATTTTGGTATTTTTCCATCATGGTGCGTCAGCCCCAAGCGGAACTGTTAAGAAACCCCACTGGCCTATCATCGTTTTCTCTCTTTCTTTGTGTCTTTACCCTAAAGGTTTTCTATGAATGCAAGCCACTGTCCTTCCATGAGCACCGGAATCCCCAAATCGTGGGCCTTCTTAACATCAGACCCTGGATCAGCCCCAGCCACTACGTAATCTGTTTTCTTAGATACGGAACTAGTAACATTGACCCCGAGCGCCTCTGCTTTAACCTTCGCTTCACTGCGACTCATCGTATCTAACCTTCCTGTAAAAACGACGTTCTTACCGGAGAGGGGCGAAGAATCAATGTCTGGGCCAGAAAAGTCAGTTACTTCGATGAGAGAGCCTAACTTATCCAGGATGTGTACATTGCGCGGTTCTGAGAAGAACGCTACCATTGTATCTGCCATATTCTCACCGATACCGTTTATGTTTTTCAACTCCTCGTAGGCATTAGTGCTTTTATCCTTGGCCATCTCCATTGTTTGTCTCCAGTTCCTCAGTGAGCGAAAATTTTTTGCCAGCAGCTTAGCTGTTGCTTGCCCAACTTGATCAATACCGAGTGCATAGATGAATCGATCCAGTGAGATGACTTGGCGCCTTCGTATAGCTTCAAAAAGTTTACGAACTGACACGTCACCGAAGCCTTCACGACTCCTGAGAGGGTTTGGTTTATCCCTATCGCGCTCCTCCAACCTGAAGATGTCCGCTGGTGAGCCTATCAGACCACCTCTGTGAAAAGCCTCTATGTTCTTCTCACCAAGCCCTTCAATATCAAAAGCATCACGGGACACAAAGTGCTTTAACTTTTCCACCAATTGAGCCGGGCACACAAGGCCGCCCGTGCAGCGCCAAGCCGCCTCGTTAAACTTGCGTGACGCACGGCTTCCGCATACTGGGCAGCGATCAGGAAAGATGTACTTTGTGGTATCGCCGGGTCGGTTAGCAAAAACGACAGACACAGCTTGCGGTATCACGTCACCAGCCCGTTGGATGATGATCTGGTCTCCAACACGAAAATCTTTACGTTCTATTTCGTCTTGATTATGTAAAGTGCAGCGCGAAATCAGAACGCCCCCAAGACTAATTGGCTCCAATTCCGCCACCGGAGTAAGAGTACCAGTCCGTCCAACCTGAATATTGATGTTTTTAAGATGTGTTTTTCCTTGCTCGGACGGGAATTTGTAGGCAATGGCCCAGCGTGGAGCCCGTGCATCAGAGCCCCACCTCCTCTGCCAATCCAGTCTGTTGAGTTTGTAAACAATCCCGTCAATTGAAAAGGACAAGGTAGACCGTATGTTCTGGATTTCGTCGTAGTAATCAATCATCTCGTTTAGCCCTCTTACGAGACGTGACGGCTCGTTCAATTTGAAATGCCAGTTAGAGAGCATTTTTCTGGCTTCCCACTGCGTTTGAGCGATGGGTTCGGATATTTCCCCCCAAGCGTAGAAGAAAAAGTGGAGAGGCCGGGCTGCAGTAATTAAAGGATCGAGTTGGCGGAGGCTTCCGGCTGCTGCGTTACGTGGATTTGCAAATACTTTATCTCCGGACTGCTTTTGTTGTTCATTAAGCCTAAGAAAATCGCTGTTTTCCATGTATACTTCGCCGCGTGCCTCGAAAACCATTGGAGCGTTCTCGGGAAGCTCCTTTGGAACATCACGAATCGTCCTAACATTAGCCGTAACGTCTTCACCCTTCTCTCCGTCCCCGCGAGTGACCGCCTGGATGAGTCTGTGATTTTCATACCGAACAGAACATGACAGACCGTCGATTTTTGGTTCAGCCACTATTTCAATTGGCAATGAGGGGTCAGTACTAAGTTCGATGAAGAAGTTACGAACACTGTTAAGAAAATTTGCCACACCCTCGCGGGTGTTCGCAAGGTCTAAAGACAGCATCGACACCGAGTGATAAACCTCTTTGAAGGCTGCAACTGGCCGTGCCCCAACCCTTTTTGATGGGCTATCAGGTCTCACAAGATGCGGGAATCGTTTTTCAATCTTCTCGTTGATTCGTCGAAGAGCATCGTAATCAGCATCGCTGATTTCGGGAGCATCTTGGGCGTAATAGAGTTTATCATGATGCGTGATCTGATCTGCGAGTTCTGCCAACGTCTGACTCGCTTGTTCTTCGGTCATGTTCTCGACTTTGAGATCCAAGTAGAATCTGTGGTCTCGGCGCATTTAGTATTTCCTCCGCATGAATTGGTGAGTCTTAAATGCCATATGTTACCAAGCCGCTGTTCTAAATTCAATGTGATATGCTGCAGCGGTTTAAAAACGGATCTACTTCAATACCAGTTTTACCTCGGTTATTCCATCAGGCTGCATTTTTGTTGTAAATCCTAATTTTCTTGCAATCCTCAACATTTTTTCATTTTCTGTAAGTACCGTGCCATAAATCTCTTCCAGCCCTTTATCCTGAGCAATGCCTATTATTACGTCAACGAGTTTATAACCCAGACCTTTTCCGTGGTAATTATCATGCACGAGTACTGCATATTCACCACTTCTGAAGTAGGGTTCAATGATAAGCCTCCCGATACCTATTATCTTTCTTTTATCGCCCTCTCTCAATTCTGCGACAATAGCTATTTCCCTGTCATAATCTATATTGCAGAATCTGATAAGCATTTCATGGGTGATATCTTTTATTATAGAAAAGAATCTTGTTCTCAGTGTTTCTTGAGAAAGGGTAGAAAGCATTTCATGCTCTAGTGGTTCATCTTCTGGTTTTATCGGCCTAAGCGTCACTTCGGTGCCATCCATCAATTTCCATGTTGTTGTATATCTTGTTGGATAAGGTGTAATTACAAGGTGTGGGTACTGGACAGTATAATCAATATATTCTTTGTCTATGATGATTCTTGCATCAAGGGCATATGCTTTTCCGTTTGATATTGCAATTGGATTTATATCCATTTCGGCAATTTCTGGGAAATCAACAATCAGATTGGAGAAGCTTACCAATATGTGTTCAAGTTCTTTCATATCGGCAGGTTTTTTCCCTCTATACCCCTGGAGCATCTTATATACTTCTGTCTCCTCCATTAATCTCCGTGCAAGTGTCTGGTTTAACGGAGGAAGACCGATCGAAATATCTTTGAATACTTCTGTACCTATTCCTCCCATTCCAAAGAGGATGATTGAACCGAAATCTTTATCTTTTTTTGTCCCTAAAATAACTTCGTAGTCTATTTTATCAATCATCTTCTGGATAGTAATCCCCGATATTACTGCTTGCGGGACTTTTTCCTTGACCCCTCTCAGTAACTGTGAATATTCTTCCCTCAATTCTTCTTCAGACCTTATCCCGGCCTTGACACCACCGACATCACTTTTATGTGTAATGTCAGGGGATGCAATCTTCAAAACTACGGGGTATTTTACTCTATTTGCTATGCTTATCGCTCCATCAATGCTGTGAACCAGGTAGGGCACGGTGATCGGAATGCCGTAATCGCTTAAAAAGTCTTTTGATTCTTCTTCAGAAAGAATGGTTCTCCCCTCTTTAACAACCCTCCTTATAAAGGCCTTCAAATGATTTTTGGGCGGCGCCTCTTTTAATGAAAGTTCAGCGGGAGTTTCATAAAGCAATGCAAGGTTTCTGTAATATTTGTACATGTAAAGGTATGTTTTTACCGCATCTTCAGGGGTTTCATATGTGGGTATATTATTACTAAGCAGGATCTCTCTCCCTTTTTGAACATATTCTCCACCAACCATTGCTACTATTATTGGTTTCCATGCCTGCTTTGCAATTTCAATAACTGAGCTTGCTAACTTGTCAGGTTTGGAGATGGCTTGTGGTGCATAAATGACGAGGACACCATCCACGTCAGGATCGTCCAGACAGACCTTAATGGCCTTCACATACCGCTTGTTATCCGCATCTCCCAGCACATCAACCGGATTGGCTTTGCTCCAGAACGAAGGTAAGAATGAATTAAGCTCGCTTATACTTTTTTCTGAAAGCTTTGCGAGTTCTCCTTCTAAGTCAATTAATGCATCTGTTGCTATCACACCAAAACCACCTGCGTTTGTGACAATTGCAAGCCTGCGACCCTTTGGTAGGTACTTCGAGTCAAGAACCTCTGCTGTGTTAAATAAACCTGCAAACTCTTTTACCCTAATCACTCCTACTCTTTTAAATGCAGCATCATAAACCTGATCATCTCCCGCCATTGTACCTGTATGAGAGAGTGCGGCCCTCGCACTCTCCATAAATCTCCCTGGTTTTACAATGATTATGGGTTTGCTCCGTGCAAACCCTCTTGCTGCGCTCATAAATTTTTTTGCATTACCAACACCCTCCATATAAAGCATAATACTTCTTGTATGGTAATCGTCACCAAGAAAGTCAATCATATCGCCGAAATCTATATCGATCATTGAACCAAGGGATGCAAACATACTGAAACCAATGTGTGCATTAATTGCCCAGTCGAGTATGGCACCACCTAAAGCGCCGCTTTGCGAAATAAAAGCAATGTTGCCACGGGCAGGGTTTGCTTTTAAAAAGGATGTGTTTAAACCAATATTGGGTCTGATCACACCGATACAGTTTGGTCCTATAATTCTCATACCGTATTTTTTTCTAATTTCAATTATCTCACCCTCCAGCCTTTTTCCTTCCTCCCCGATCTCCTTAAATCCTGCAGAAATTATAGTAACCCCATCTACTTCAGCCATTCCACATTCTTCAACAATTTCAGGTACAGTTTTGGCTGGTGTTGCAATTACTGCAAGGTTAATATGTTCTGGAATGCTTGTGATATTTGGGTAGCATTTTAGCTCTAATATTTTTTCTTTATGAGGATTCACAGGAAATATCTTTCTATCCCCTGGTGAAAGAAGGTTTTCAAGGATTGCTGTTCCAACAGCGCCTGGTTCATCGCTTGCCCCGATAAGGGCAATGGTCTTAGGGTCAAACATTGCATTAATGCTACCCATTTTCATTTTAACCCCCCAGCTCTTTAATAGCAGTTTCTTATAATTTCAATTTTATCAGAACTATTAAAAAAGTAAATCAGTTTTTTCAAATATAACAAGTACTTCTAAATGGGCTGTATGAGGGAAAAAGTCAAAGGACGCAATCTTCCTAACAGTATAATTGTGTTCCTGCAAATATTTCATGTCCCTTGCCAGTGTTGATGGGTTACAGGAAACGTATGCAATTTTTTTGGGATAGAGGTCCAAAATTAGTTTTAGTCCCTGATTGCTCATACCTCTCCTGGGAGGGTCTATTACAAGAAGATCAGGTTTATCAATGGGTATATCTTTCGGTACTTTTTCCACTTTCCCTTTGTAGAAAGAACAGTTTTTTATACCATTGAGTTGACAATTTTCGATGGCATTCATGATATTCGTAGAATTTGAATCAATGCCTGTTACCTTTTCTGCAGTACGAGAAAGAAACATTTCTATTGGACCTGTTCCGCAGTAGAGGCCTAATATTTTCTCATTACCTTTGAGCTGTGACAGTTGAACTATTTTGTTATAAAGCACTTTAGCTCCCTTGCTATTAGGTTGAAAGAAGGATTGTGGATAAATTCTAAATGTAAAACCACTTATTAACTCTTCTATGTATGGTTCCCCAAAAAGGTGATACTGTTTTTCATAGTTTTCAATGTCTGTGTGTCTATTATTTATTACCCTGTAAAGGCTTTTAACTTCTGGAATCTGTTCAACTAACTTCTGCCAAAGGCCTTCTGTGTCAGGTAGCTCACCGTTTGTTGTTTCAAGAAGTGCCATTACCTTACCCGTAGTTTTTGACTCTCTTAAAATAAGGTGTCTCAGAAACCCTTTCCTCGTTAATGGGTTGTAAGGGGTGAGATTATGTTTCGTTGAAATGTCTGAAAATAGTGGAATTATTTTTTCTACAACAGGACTGAAAATCAGGCATTTTTCTAAAGGCACTACCTGACCCGTAAACTTTTTGAATGGGGAGACCCTTTCTCTTAAGCCGATGATTGTATGTCCATCCTTTCTC
>JAPLKF010000099.1 GCA_026388215.1 Pseudomonadota bacterium
GGTTGTAATGACACATGAGGCAAAGACAATACTTGATAACATTAGGGCATCAAAATATGCAAAGGCAGCGTAATTGAAGATGATGAAAACCGTTGAGAATAAACCCTATAGAGAAATTTGCAGAAAAGAGTTGACAGTATCATATAAAGGAGGTAACAAACATGTGGCAATTGAGAAATGATGAAAATTCAAGAGTAGAAGCTGCCGTAAAACAAGTTTTGCCTCCCTGCCAGGTTAAGTGCCCTATTAAAGAATCTATCCAGCGTACAAATGTGATGATTTCTCTTTTACCTGATGATCCTGAAAAGGCTCGCGAGGGTGTAATACAGATTGGAGATTACCTGTATGAAAGAAACCCGTTCTTTACCATTTGTGGTTACATCTGCGGCATCTGCGAACGGGAATGTAATTACAAGACCAAGGGTGGTTCAATCAAAAGGAGGCTTTTAAAAAGATTTTTATCTGATTATTATACGCCCTATCTCCCGAGCAAACCTCCCCTTGATGTAAAAAAAGATAAAAATAAAGTGGCAATTATCGGTGGCGGGCCAAGTGGGCTACTGTGCGCATGGGAATTAAGCAAAAAGGGCTACAGAGTAACAATCTTTGATAATAATCCCAAACTGGGCGGTGCGGTGCGATATATTCCAAAATACCGCCTGCCCGAAAACGTGCTCGATGCTGCCGTTGATAACCTCGTAAGGATCGGTGGCATCAATATTGAGAAGATTAAAATAAATGGTGGAGACCCTATTACCCGATTAAAGAAAAAGGGGTTCAAGGCATTCTTTATTGCAACCGGTACCCCTTACCCTCGTCCATTAACATTAGGGCTAAAACCTGTTGACTGGCAGGGGCTGGAAAATGTTACATACGGCCTGACATTCCTGGACCAGGCTGGCAAAGGAGAGCTTTCCCCTGATTATTTTAAAAATATGAGGGTAATCGTTATAGGTGGAGGCAATGTGGCATTCGACGCTGCCAGGACTGCATACAGATTAGGCGGGAAGGTAACAGTGGTGTGTCTCGAGACATGGGACAAAAGCTCAAAAGATGGAATCCCTGCTGATATTGAGGAGGTCGTAGGTGCCAATCAGGAGGGGATACAGATAGTATATTCAAGGGGTGTAAGAAAGATAATAGGAAAAAACGGGAAGTTTACAAAGATTGATTGCCCAAAATGTACTGGTGTCTTTGATGAAAAGGGTTTTAACCCGAAGTTTGATACCTCAGACTGTATAGAAATTGAAGGAGATGTACTTTTAATCACAATAGGACAGATGATAGATAGAACACTTTTACAAAACTCGGCGCTTTTTGATGAAAATGGCAGGCTTGCTGTCGACCCCCTTACACACCAGAGCTTGATAAAAGAAGAGGTATTCCTGGGTGGTGATGTGAGAAGGATAGGTTTTATGGTTGATGCAATGACTGAAGGCAGACAGGCTGCAGATTCTATTGATAAATATTTTAGGGGTGTGGGTCTGCAACGGTGGTTATTACGGTATGAAGGCAGTGAGGCCCCCTTTAGAGAAATCTATAAACCAGAACCTGATATCAAATGGACATCTCCGGACAAGAGAATGAATTTCGATATGTATGAAATAGGTTTTACAATTGAAGAAGCAATCAAAGAAGCGAGAAGGTGCCTTGAATGCGGACCATGTATTTCCTGTAAGGCATGCGTAGCAACAGGTATCCAGCCTGAATTACCTGCAGTAAAGGTAGATGAGCATCTCTGCAGCGGTTGTGGAATATGTGTGGCAGCCTGTAATTACCATACAGCCCATTTAGTAGAGACAGAAGAATTTTTTGAGGGTAGAGCCGTGGGCACAAAACGTGTATCATATACGGATCCTGTTTTATGTAAGGCCTGTGGCATGTGTGTATCTGCCTGCCCATCAGGCGCAAGACATCTTGTACCTGATCCTTCTTCTATAGCAAAACAAAAAATTGATTACCAGCCAGGGATTGTCTGTTTCGCCTGCAAATTCGGGTGGGGATACACATCAGATAACGGGTTATCCGCAAATGTAAAAACAATGGTTCCCGTTATCTGTATAGGAAAAGTAGATGCGATAGACATATTAAATGCCTTTAACAAGGGTGCTGACGGTGTTCTTCTGCTTGGATGCGCTGATGGAGATTGCCATTTTCAGGATGGTAATCAGGAAGCAAAGAAGAGAATCTATCTTTTGCATTGTATCCTGGAATCCTTTGGAATTGAGAGAGAAAGGCTGGAGGTAGTAACTTCAATCGATCCACAGGGAGAGAAGGTTTCTGAAATTATTAATAGCCTCAGGGATAGACTGAAAATTCTTGGACCGATAAAAAGTTAGGGGAAAAAATGGCTGAAAAACCCAAGATAGCAATATGCTGGTTTGGCGGTTGTGGGGGATGCGATGAGGCCATAGTCGATCTCAATGAGGATATTTTAAAAGTAACAAATGCCTTTGAGATAGTCCTCTGGCCTATAGCATTTGATTTTAAATATCACCACATTGAAGCGATGGCGGATAAAACAATTACACTAAGCATAATCAATGGTTCAGTGAGAAACTCTGAGCATGAAGAGCTTGCCCATCTCTTCAGAGAAAAATCACAACTCGTCCTTGCCTTTGGTGCATGTGCATGTTTTGGTGGAACACCGGGGATGGCCAATTTAAGAAGCAAAGAAGACATTTTTCAGTGGGTTTATGAAGATGCCCCAACTGTTGTAAATCCAAGACATAATGTTCCGCAAACGGTCACAAAAGTGGGTGATAACGAACTGACCCTCCCGGAATTTTATAATCAGGTATATCCCCTGGGTCAGGTAATAGATGTTGATTATTACCTGCCTGGTTGTCCTCCACCCCCAAACTTAATCTACAATGCAATCAGCGCTACTTTAAGTGGAGACCTGCCGCCCAAGGGTTCTACATTGGCGCCTCAAAGGGCACTCTGTGATGTTTGCGTAAGAAATAAAACAAAACCAGAGAGACTGGCAATTTCTGAAATTAAGAGAATACATGAGTTGGAAGCTGATCCCGATAAGTGTTTTCTTGCCCAGGGTATTGTCTGTACCGGACCTGCGACGAGAGCAGGTTGTGGTGAGGTTTGTATAAATATAAATATGCCTTGCAGAGGCTGTTTTGGACCTGTGGAGGGTGTTACTGATATGGGCGCTAAATACCTCTCTGCCTTCGCTTCATTGATAGAAGCAAAAACAGAAGAAGAAAGGAAGGAAATCATAGATCGGCTGAAGGATCCTGCTGGATACTTTTATCGTTTTACAACCGCATCTTCAATTTTGAAGAAAAGAAGAGGGGCTTTAAAAAAGGCATGAGGTGCAAATATGGGCAATAAAATAACTGTTAATCCGATTACAAGATTGGAAGGCCATGGGAAGATAGACATTTTTCTCAACGAAAACGGGGATGTTGAAGATGCATATTTGCAGGTAACAGAATTGAGGGGATTTGAAAGGTTTTGCATAGGTAGACCAGCAGAAGAAATGCCGAGAATAGTACCAAACATATGCGGTGTCTGCCCTACCCCCCATAACATGGCCTCTACGAAAGCGCTCGATTCCATATACGGCGTTACTCCAACCCCTGCGGCAAAACTGGTAAGAACACTCCAGTACAATGCAAATTTCATTGAAGACCACTATATCCATTTTTTCTTCCTCGCTGCCCCTGATTTCGTAGTTGGACCCGAGGCTAATCCAGTAGAAAGGAACATCCTGGGGGTAATCAATAAGGTTGGCCTCGACATCGGTAAAAGGGTCATCGACATAAGAAGAAGAACGAGGGACATAATAAAGCTAATTGCCAGTAAGCCATCGCATCCAGAAGGAGGGCTACCGGGCGGCGTACCAAGGGGGATAAAACAGGAGGAGCGAAAAACAATAATCGAGACAGCAGATTTATGTGTTGAATTCGCTCAATTTGCATTACAACTTTTTAAAGATGTTGTCCTGAAAAATAAGGACTACCTCGATTTAATTTTAAGCGATGTCTATAACCTGAAAACTTACTATATGGCACTGGTGGATGAAAATAAAAAGGTCAATTTTTACGAAGGCAAGTTAAGGGTGATTGACCCTAATGGTAAGGAGGTCTCATTTTTCCACCCGAATGACTACACTGAATATATTGGAGAGTGGGTAGAGCCATGGACATATGTTAGATTAACATATTTAAGGAAGATTGGATGGAAAGGATTGATTGAAGGCGACGATACGTCACTCTACCGTGTAGGCCCGCTTGCAAGATTCAATGTTTCTGAAGGTATGGCAACACCACTTGCCCAAAAAGAATACGAACAAATGGTAAGTACCCTCGGAAAACCAGCTCATCACACACTCGCCTACCACTGGGCACGGTTAATCGAGGCACTGCAGGCTGCCGAGGACCTTCAAAGGATATCCATCGATCCATTGCTTACCAGTACGGATATCAGAAACATGAACTTTCAATTTACCGGAAAAGGTATTGGCTGTGTTGAGGCGTGCCGCGGGACACTGATCCATCATTATGAAACTGATAATGAGGGACTGATTACAAAGGTAAATATGATTGTAGCAACACAGCAAAATGCTGCCCCCATAGGGTTATCTGTAAAAAAGGCAGCACAGAGATTCATCAAGGGAGGAGAGGTAAGGGAAGGTTTGCTGAATATGGCTGAGATGGCATTTCGTGCATACGACCCGTGTCTCGGATGTGCCACACATACGATACATGGGAAGATGCCATTGGTTATTGATGTCCACGATCACACGGGGAACGTGATTAAGACCGTAAGCAGAGGAGCGTAACTTTATGTAAAGTAAAGGGTTCTAGGGGTCTAGGGGTCAAGTGTTTCTTTTTTTATAAAGCTTTTCACTCGAATCCTTGAACCCTTGAATCCTATAAACTTTCAGACAAAATGCAAACTAACATAATGGATAATCGGACACTCATAATTGGTCTTGGTAACACCATCTTAAGCGATGATGGTGCAGGAATATTGGTTGCGAGAGAGATTAAAAAAAGGCGTAACGGGCTCAAATCTATAGATATAGTAGAAGCAAGCTTAGGGGGTATAGGATTAATCGACCTTATGGCAGATTACAACACGGTGATAATAGTTGACTCCATAAAAACAGAAAACGGGAACCCCGGGACATTTTACAAGTTAAACATCAATGACCTCGGTGATACAGCATATCCATGCAGCTCCCATTTGCTCGATCTCAGAACAACAATCGAATTGGGTAAGAAAATGGGGTACAACATGCCGGAATCTATTGATATATATGCGATAGAAATTAGAGAAAACACAACATTCAGCGAGAGCTTAAGCCCGGAGGTTGAAAAAGCCATCCCGGAACTTGCTAAAAAAATAGTTGAAGAACTGATTCTCATTTAAGCTACTATGCATACAAGATAACAAAAGACAATGAAACGATACAAAATTATCATCAAAGGCACTGTTCAGGGTGTAGGTTTCCGCCCTTTTGTTTACCAGCTCGCCAAGGCTTATCAGATCAAAGGTACTGTCCACAATTCAAGTCAGGGGGTAATTATTGAAGCGGAAGGAAAAGGGAATAGCATTCAACGTTTTTTAAATGAACTAAAAAAACATCCTCCTGTACTATCCAGGATTAAAAATTATCAACAAATTGAGTTGCAACCTATTGGCTATACATCTTTTCAAATATCAGATACTCATGGTGATGAAGAAAAAGAAGCGCTTGTTCCCCCTGATATTGCCACCTGTAAAGCGTGTAAACACGACATCTTTAACCCCCAGGATAATCACTACCAATACCCCTTTACCAATTGCACCAATTGTGGCCCTCGCTTTACAATAATCAGAGAGGTTCCCTATGACCGGCAAAAGACCTCCATGGCCTCATTTGAGATGTGTAACAGATGCAATAAAGAATATTACAATCCTTCAGACAGGAGGTTTCACGCACAGCCTGTGGCCTGTCTGGCATGTGGACCCCATGTATGGATAACGGATAGTACAGGTAATAAAATTGCAGAAAACGAGAACTGGCTTAAGGTTGTGTGGAGAATACTGCAGGATGGTAAAATTCTTGCGCTGAAGGGTATCGGCGGTTTCCACTTCGTGTGCGATGCAAAACAATCTGAAACCTTAAAAATCTTGCGATATCGCAAGGGAAGAGAAGCAAAACCTTTTGCTGTAATGTGCAGGGATTTAAAAACCATTCGAAAATACTGTTTTGTGAATAAAGAAGAAGGGAGAATATTAACATCCTCTGAGGCCCCCATTGTGATATTAAGGAAAAAACCTGTATGTGATTTGCCTGAAGAGATTGCCCCTAAATTAAGAACATTAGGAGTTATGCTACCCTATAGTCCCTTGCACCTTCTTCTATTCAGAGGACCCTTTGATATTCTGATCATGACAAGCGGCAACTATAGTGAACTCCCTCTCGTTAAAGATAATAGCAACGCCCTTACAGAACTTGGTGCAATTGCGGATTACTTTCTCTTCCACAACAGGGAGATTGTGAATCGTTGTGATGATTCCATCGTTCAGGTTATTGATGGAAAGACCCAGCTTTTCCGCAGGTCCCGGGGCTATGTCCCTCATCCTGTTCACGTTCTCCGGGCAGATGCATCACCAATTATCCTCGGCGTTGGTGGGGAAATGAAAAATAGCTTCTGCCTTTTAAAGAAAGATGATGCCTTCTTAAGCCATTATATTGGGGAGATAGACAGCCTCGAAGGGGAGGAAAACCTTTCTGCAAGTCTTATACGTTTTCAGAAGTTAATTGGCGTGACACCTGAAATTGTTGCATATGATACCCATCCTGAATATGCTTCCTCTGAGATAGCGCTTCAAATCAATGCAAAAACGTACATTAAGGTCCAGCATCACCATGCTCATATGGCCAGTTGTATGGCAGAGAACGGGCTTGAGAATGAAGAAACTATAGGTATTATCCTCGATGGAACAGGTTACGGTACTGATGGTTGCCTCTGGGGTTTTGAAATTTTGACAGGGAATTATGTTGATTTTAAACGGAGAATTCACCTTGCCTACGTTCCCCTCCCCGGTGGAGAAATCGCCATACGTCAGCCCTGGCGAACCGCTGCGGCATATCTCATAACCTTTTCAGGGAATGAGGGCAAAAGGTATGCAAGAAGATTTTTAAAAAACAAAAACATGGAGATTGTAGAACAATTAATAGCGAATAGATTTAATACCCCCCTGGCCTCTGGCTGCGGTAGGCTTTTTGATGCAATATCCGCCCTTATGGGTATTTGTCTTGAAAATACCTACGAAGGACAGGCTGCCATTGAACTTGGAGAAATTGTAATGGAGTCGCTTGAAGACCGTTTCCTTAAGCCTTATCCGTACGAAATCGAGAAGGATATAATTTTACCTAAAAAGATTTTAGAAGGAGTAATATATGACAGATTGAAAGGGATATCTGTGGAAACAATTTCCACAAAGTTTCACCTCACACTGGTTAATATTATCTGTAATGCGGTGGAAAGGGTATCCGCAGATACCGGTTTAAAAAGGGTAGTATTAAGTGGTGGGACATGGCAAAACCCTTATCTTTTCAAAAAGACAAAGCAAACATTAAGCGATAAGGGGTATGATGTCCTTTATCATCAGATGGTCCCTGCCAATGATGGAGGGATCGCCCTCGGTCAGGCAATGGTAGCACACTGGAGATGGCTGAAAGGCAGTGTTGAGTGATGGGTGATTGGTGATGAGTGAAATAAACAAAATTTTTTGGAGGCAGTAATTAAATGTGCCTGGGTGTGCCTGGAAAAGTAGTAGAAATTAATGAGCAAGAAAAATGGGCAATAATTGAATGTTTTGGTATTCAAAACAAGGTATATACCCCCTTAATTGAAGAGGATATTGTATTGGGAGATTATCTGATGGTACATGCGGGTTATGCAATTGGGAAAATTGATATAGAGGAAGCCCACAATTTGAGCTTGCTCAAAAAACATCCGAAAAACTTGGAAAATCCATTACACTCATGGAGGTATGCGGGACACATACCACAGTAATTGCAAAAAGTGGTATAAAAAATCTCCTAACTAACTATCTGGAGCTAAGAAGCGGTCCCGGCTGCCCTGTTTGTGTTACAGACCAAAGTGACATTGACAGGATCATAGAGCTTGCCCGTATGCCCAATACTATTATTGCGAGCTTTGGCGATATGGTGAGGGTACCAGGGACTTATTCATCTCTGGAACTGGAACGTGCGAGAGGCGCCCATGTAAAGATCTTCTATTCACCTCATGAGGCAGTTACCTTTGCCGGAAAATATTCTGATATGAAAATAATCTTCTTAGGTGTTGGTTTTGAGACAACCGCTCCTGCGATTGCCCTTAGTATCGCTGAGGCTGAACAACAAAGGATCAAAAATTATTCTGTCCTGTCAGTCCACAAACTTGTTCCACCGGTTATGAAAGCACTTCTGAACGATCCAGAACTGCACATTGACGGTTTTATTTTACCAGGCCATGTATGCACGATAACAGGGAGGAAGGCCTTTGACTTTATCGCCTCAAAATATAACATACCTGCGGTAATTGCCGGTTTTGAACCTGCTGATATCTTACAGGCAATATACCTCCTTCTCCAGCAAATGGTAGACGAGAAAGCTGAAACAATAAACGGCTATACACGCCTTGTGCACGAAGATGGCAATATAAAGGCAAAAGAGATTATAGGTAAATATTTTGAACCAATAGATGCTTACTGGCGAGGGTTCGGGCTTATTCCAGAAAGTGGCCTCAAGCTTAAGACAGTTTACTCTGACTATGATGCTGACGAAAGGTTCCCCGTGAAGGTTCCTGAATCTCTGCCACCAGAAGGCTGCTCATGCGGAGAGGTGTTAAGGGGCAAACTTACACCCGGTGAATGCCCTTTGTTTGCCTCAATATGCACCCCTTCCGAGCCTGTAGGCCCGTGCATGGTTTCAACTGAGGGCGCATGTGCTGCATACTACAACTACAGTGATTAGCAATTGGTGAATGGTGAATAGTTAAATAATGAGGTCAAAAGATGGATTTTAAAAAAACCAAAGATGTGATACTTCTTGCCCATGGTGATGGTGGATTGCTTACCCACCAACTCCTGAAAAAATATTTTTTACCCCATTTCAATAACAAGTTGCTTGAACCCTTAACCGATGCGGCTTTCTTTCCAGTCAAACCGGGGCAAATAGCAATAACCACTGATTCTTTTGTTGTTGACCCAATATTCTTTCCCGGGGGGGATATTGGCAGGCTGTCTGTCTGTGGTACGATCAATGATTTAGCGGTGAGCGGGGCTAAACCTCTTTATCTCACAGCTTCTTTCATCATTGAAGAGGGGTTGCAGGTTGCTGTTTTAGAACAGATCATTGTTTCTATGGCAGAAACCTGCCGTGAGGCTGGTGTGGCAATCATCGCAGGAGATACCAAGGTGGTTGGACGGGGACAGGCAGATAAAATTTATATTACCACTACAGGTGTAGGCTACGTGCTCCCTGAAGCAAATCTGGGATACAACCGTATCGAACCTGGCGACTTCATTATTGTGAACGGTCCTGTTGGTAACCATGGTCTTTCAATACTTCTTGAAAGAGAATCCTTTAATTTTGACACTAAGGTGTTGAGCGATTGTGCTCCCCTCCACACTATCACAGAAAAGCTCTTAAGGCAATTTAAGGGCATTAAGTTTATGCGTGATCTGACAAGAGGTGGCCTTGCAACAAATGCAAAGGAGATTGCCTTAGCTTCAGGTAAAGACATCTGGCTCAACGAAGCTTGCATCCCTGTAGAGGAAAATGTGAAGGGGGTTACCGAGATACTTGGTCTTGACCCTCTATATCTTGCAAATGAAGGTAAATTTCTTGCTATCGTTTCAGAAAAAGAAGCAGATGATATGTTGATATACTTAAAAAAAGGGTTATTTCTCCATGAATCTTGTATAATTGGTAATATTAAGGACGGGAAAGGGAATGTCTACTTAAAGACAGGGTTAGGGGGGACAAGAAGGTTGAATATGCTCACCGGTACTCCATTACCAAGGATCTGCTAAGGGAGGTTGTCAAAGTGTCGCAAGAATTAATAATCCTTACAGTTACTGCCGCTTCTATAGGTTTTTTTCACACCTTATTTGGACCTGACCACTATCTACCATTTATTGTAATCGCCAAGGCAAGGAAATGGTCATTGATTAAAACAACCTTTATAACTACTCTCTGCGGTATTGGTCATATAGGGAGTTCTGTTTTATTAGGTATCGTGGGCATTGCCCTGGGTATCGCTGTCACAAAATTAGAGGCCTTAGAATCATTTCGGGGTAACCTTGCAGCATGGGGTCTCATTGCCTTTGGGCTGATGTATTTCGTCTGGGGATTGCGGAGGGCCTTAAGGAATCGACCGCACAAACATCCACATTTCCATCAAGATGGAGATAATCACGTTCATGAACACATACATACCGAGGAACACGTTCATGTTCATAGCAGTGAAGGTGCTATAAATATTACACCCTGGATTCTCTTTACAATTTTTGTTTTCGGTCCCTGCGAGCCATTAATCCCCATATTGATGTATCCAGCGGCAAAAAGTAGCCTCTTAGGCCTTATACTTGTAACCAGCGTATTCGGGGGAGTAACAATCATGACCATGCTCGGTATTGTCTTGATTTCAAGTCTTGGTATAAATATTCTTCCCATGGAACGATTGGAACGATACAACCATGCCCTTGCTGGTGCAACAATATTTCTTTGCGGGATAGCGATCCAATTTCTTGGATTGTGAAATTTCCCTAACCTTCACTCTGGCTTTATGCCTTTTCCATATAGTATCGCTATGGAATTAACCCTTTCATAAAACATTTGAAGGTTTTTCAATCCTGTGTTATTCTGCAAAAGCAGGCTTTATTTTATTCCCTAATATAAAATAGGAGGTACTTATGTCAACTATATACGATGTCTTTGCAAGAGAAGTGCTCGATAGCAGGGGAAATCCAACGGTTGAGGTTGACGTTGCGCTGGAGAGCGGGTATATGGGACGGGCAATTGTTCCCTCTGGTGCATCTACTGGAGAAAGAGAAGCCCTTGAACTAAGAGATGGTGATAAAAAAAGGTATAAAGGCAAGGGCGTGCTCAAAGCAGTTGATAATGTGAATAACATTATAGCCCCTAAAATTGAAGGTCTCGATGCAATAGACCAGGCATACATTGATAACCTCCTGATAGAAATTGACGGAACAGAAAATAAGAGCAATCTCGGTGCAAATGCGCTCCTCGGTGTTTCAATGGCAGTTGCAAGGGCAGCATCAGAGTATGTAGCCCTGCCACTATATCAGTATATAGGTGGTATAAGGGCAAGGGAGCTGCCGGTTCCCATGATGAATGTGATAAACGGCGGTGCCCATGCCCAAAACACCCTCGATGTCCAGGAATTTATGATAGTGCCTGCTGGAGCAGACTGCTTTAAAGAAGCGATAAGAATGGGGGTAGAAGTATTCCATACATTGAAGGGGGTCTTGAAAGACAAGGGTCACACAACAGGCGTGGGCGATGAAGGTGGTTTTGCCCCCCAGATAGCTACAACAAAGGAAGTCCTTGATACCTTAATGACAGCCATAGAAAAGGCAGGATATAAGCCCGGAAAGGATATTTTCTTAGCCTTAGATGTTGCTGCAAGTGAACTTTATAAAAAAGGTAAATATCATATTGATAAAAATACGTGGGATAGTGACAAGCTTATCGGTTTCTACGAATCACTCATGAGTAAATATCCTATTGTCTCTATAGAGGACGGGCTTGCCCAGAACGACTGGAAGGGCTGGAAAAAATTCACCGACCGGTGCGCTTCAAAGATCCAGATCGTCGGCGATGACATTTTTGTTACTAACCCGAAAATCTTTATGGAAGGGATCAAAAAGGGCATAGCAAACAGCATACTCATAAAGCTCAATCAGATAGGCACACTTACTGAAACACTGACCACAATAGAAATTGCTAAAAGGGCCGGGTATACATGCGTGATTTCACACCGCTCTGGCGAGACAGAGGACACATTCATTGCAGACCTGGCGGTTGCAACAAATGTAGGACAAATAAAAACCGGCTCTGCTTCGAGAAGTGAAAGAATCGCAAAATATAACCAGCTGATGAGAATAGAAGAAGAATTAGGGGATCTGGCAATATTCGGTGGAAGGGATGTATTTTATAGCATTCGGTAAAATAGCTAAATAGCTCATGGCTCATATAATTTAAAAGACTTTGCTATGAACTATGACCTATGAGCAATGAGCTAAAATGAAATACAGCCTTAAATATGGGAAAGATATAATTTCTTTTGAGTTGCCCGGGAACTGGCATACAACAGTATTAAAACATAAAGAATTAGGGCCCCTTCCTATGGAGGAGGCCCTTTTAAATGCCCTTGAACACCCTATTAATGAAAAACCCTTTGCTGACTGGCTTAGCAAATTTAAAAACATACTTTTAGTCGTCCCTGACATAACAAGATACGCAGGTACAGAACGTATACTACCCATTCTCTACGAAAAATTCTTCAAAAACATTGACGTAAAATGCATATTTGCCCTCGGAAACCATAGAAGGCACACCGAAGATGAACAAAAAGGTATTGTTTCTGAACTCATATATAAAAATATCCCCTGTTTTGACCATGACTGCTTTAACAAGAATAACCTGATATCTGTTGGACAAACATCTTCAGGGCTTGAGGTGCTTTTAAACTCATCACTCATTCAAGCCGAGGCTGCCATCGTCATGGGTTCCATAAATTTTCATTACCTTGCCGGCTTCGGGGGAGGGAGAAAGACAATATTTCCCGGCATCTCAGGTTATGAAACAATCCTCGGCATTCACAGTAAGGTCTTCAATAGAGATAAACCTGGCAAACACGCCCTGGCAAAATCAGGTATCCTTGAAGGGAACCCCATGCATGAGGAGATAATGGAAGGTATTTCCCTGATCAGAACACCCATTTTTCTCATCAATACAGTGCTTGATGATAAGGGTAACCTGCTCAATATATTCACAGGCAATATAAATGAAGCCCATGTGGCCGGCTGTAAATGGTTTATGGAGAACTTCGGATGTCGTATAAAAAAAAGGGGCGATATAGCAATCGTAAGTGCGGGAGGTTTTCCAAAGGATATAAACTTTATTCAGGC
>JAPLKF010000100.1 GCA_026388215.1 Pseudomonadota bacterium
AAGGCACAATTAGAGGTGTTGCTGGATAAGATTAAGAAAGAGATACCTGAAATTACACTGAGAACCACAGTGATTGTTGGTTTTCCTAAGGAGACTGATGAGGATTTTCTTAATCTATGTAATTTTGTGAAAAAATGGGAATTTGATATGCTGGGGGCATTTATGTATTCGAGGGAAGAAGGGACATTAGCAAGCAGAATGAAAGGACATGTGAGAAAAGGCATAAAACAGGAAAGGTACAATAAGATTATGGAGATACAGAAGGATATATCGAAAAGGAGACTCAAGAAGCTTGAGGGAAAAAACGTGAAGATGATTATTGAAGGAGAGGATGAGACGTATATGACTGGAAGACTCCTCACACAGGCTCCAGACATTGATGGCATTGCTTTTATAAAAGGCACATGTAATGTGGGAGAAATGAGAGAAGGTAAAATAGTGAAAACCCTTGATTATGATGTTATAGTGGAAGTGTAATGAATGGCAGAGAGCAAAAGGCAGAGAGCATAGAGCTGAACTAACGCCATGCGCTTTGCGCCACGCAGTTATTATAGAGGTAACAGGAGAGCATAATGGAACCGATAAATGAGTTAATGGAAGTGAGGAAAGAGAAGGAAAAAGCCCTACGGGAGCTCGGTATAGATACCTATCCAGAGGACAGAGGACCTTACGCAACCACACTGGATGTTGAGAATAGATTTGGAGCCTTGACGCACGATGTACTTGAAAAAACAGAAGAACGCATCTCTGTTGCCGGAAGGATCATGGCATTCAGGGATTTCGGGAAGAGTGCCTTTTTACACATCCAGGACAGGAAGGGTAGAATCCAGGTGTATGCAAGGAAGGATATGCTTAAAACCCCTCCCTATGAGACCCTTAAAAAATTTGATATATGCGATATTATCGGAGTTGGTGGAAGGGTTTTTAAGACAAAGACCGGAGAATTAACGATCCTCGCAGAACATATAAAACTTCTCACAAAGTCACTCCGTCCATTACCTGAGAAATGGCACGGGCTTAAGGATGTGGAAGAAAGATACAGAAAAAGATACCTTGACCTTATCGTGAATGAAAAGGTGAGGGATGTTTTCATAAAGAGGGCGAAGATAATAGATTTTATCAGACGTTATTTTGTGGAGAGGGATTTTATAGAAGTAGAGACACCTATGATGCACGTGATCCCGGGTGGCGCTGTTGCGAAGCCCTTTGTGACCCATCATAATGCCATGGGTATGGACCTTTTTCTCAGGATAGCTCCGGAGCTTTACTTGAAGAGGCTTGTTGTCGGAGGGTTTGAAAGGATTTTTGAAATTAATAGAAATTTTCGAAACGAGGGTATTTCTATAAAACATAACCCTGAATTTACCATGCTTGAGTTTTATCAGGCTTATGTAACATACGAGGATAACATGGCTTTGACGGAAGATATGCTCTCCTCTCTTGTGTACGAACTTTTCGGGACATACAGGATTACATACAGCGGGCAGGAGATAGATTTCTCAACACCGTGGAAGAGGATGACGATGGAGGAGGCATTACGGGAACTGGGAGGATTCGACCTTTCTGAGATGAGTGATGCAGGAAGGCTGACTGCTTATGCAAAAGAACTGGGACTGGAGGATGTTGAAAAGACTACAAAAGGGAAACTCATCACGAAGATTTTTGAGGAACTGTGCGGAAGGCAACTTGTACAGCCGACCTTTATCACCCATTACCCTGTGGAGGTCTCACCCCTGGCAAAGAAGAGTAAGGAACACCCCGATGTTACGGAGAGATTTGAATTATACATATACGGGATGGAGGTAGCGAACGGTTTTAACGAATTGAATGATCCTGAAGATCAGAGGGAGAGGTTTTTAGAACAGATAAGGGAAAAGGAAGAAGGCGT
>JAPLKF010000101.1 GCA_026388215.1 Pseudomonadota bacterium
CTCTTCTAACAACCTTCAAGTTCTATGACCTTATAAGCATGGTCTTTTGCTTTTTTCTTGCTGCTTCTATTGTCTCGTATCAAATTAGCAATATAACCTTTGGTCAGTTCCTCTCCATGCGTATCAAAATCCAGAACTTTGCAATCTTTCTTAGTTTTATTCTTACGTGGCATATCATACTATCCTCATTCGGCTTCTACCATTCAAAACGCCTTGCATACTTGCGGACTGAAGCCCTGGATATTGTAAAGGCAACATCACTACTTACTTTAGTAATCTCCATAGGGGCTATTCTTTTCAGGATCAAGATGGTCACCCCTATCTTCGTTATAGTATTCTGGTTTTCCTGCAACATGATCACCCTTATGGGAAGGCTTTTTTTCAGATACATTCTGAAATGGTTGCGTGTCCACGGCCATAACCTCCGTTTTATGCTCATCATAGGAACAGGGGAACAGGCAGTAAAATTTGCTCAAAACATCGAAACAAAACCTGAGCTTGGTTATCACATTATAGGATTTGTAAATGCAAAGGAAACAAAAACAGAAGAGTTTCAAAAGACAGGTGTCAGCACAGTGGCAAATTTTAATGATTTTCCCTCTTTCTTAAGAAATAATGTGGTCGATGAAGTGGTAATCTGTCTCCCTGCGGAATCATTCTATCAAAAAGTTTCAAGGATTATCAATCTCTGTGAAGAACACGGGATTGTTGTAAGGATGGTTTCTGATATCTTTAATCTGAAGCTTGCAAAATCAAGGATAGAAGAATTTGAAGGTGATATTATTATTACGGTTTATACAGGTAGCATGGAGGGGTGGTCAGTCCTCATTAAACGATTTGTGGATTTCTTTCTTTCTCTTATCCTGCTTATTCTATTCTCTCCACTCTTTATATTTGTTTCTCTTCTCATTAAGCTCACCTCACCAGGACCTATCTTTTTTATACAGGAACGGGTGGGTCTCGGTAAAAGAAAATTCAGCATGTACAAGTTCAGAACAATGGTCGCTGATGCAGAAGAGAGGCTTTCTGAACTGGAGCACCTTAATGAAGTAATGGGTCCTGCCTTCAAAATCAAGGACGATCCCAGGATTACCCCTGTTGGAAAATACTTGAGAAAAATTAGAGTTGACGAGCTTCCTCAACTTCTCAACGTGCTAAAGGGTGATATGAGTCTTGTTGGGCCAAGACCGCTTCCCATTCGAGACTATGAAGGTTTTAATGAAGACTGGCAGCGTCGCCGTTTCAGTGTTCGTCCCGGAATCACCTGTCTGTGGCAAATCGGCGAACAGCGCTCTATACCTTTTAAAAAATGGATGGAACTCGATATGCAGTATATAGACCAGTGGTCCTTATGGCTTGATTTCAAAATTCTCCTGAAAACCATACCTGCAATGTTTAAGGGGCTGTAACGGAAACTACACCTGTTAGAAACTATAAAGTTGAAGAAAACACCATCCTTCTCGTTCTTGCCGAAGTAGTAACCCAGGCCTTTGGCTTTGCGGTCTCAATAATGGTTGCCCGTATGCTTGGAGTGGAAAGCTATGGCCTCCTTGCATTCGCCTACAGCCTCTCATTGTTATGTCTTGTTGTGCCATCCTTTGGTTTCGACAGCCTGACGGTTCGTGAATTAGCCCGTAAGCCCTCAAGGGCCAGCCGTTTTCTCGTTCATATTTCTCTCGTAAGGTGGCTGTTCAACCTCCCTATGGCCGGGGTATGTTTACTGATAGTACTGCTTAGCTCCGGGAATGGAGGAAGATTATTTATAGTTTTGATAGTTTTTTTAATCATGGCAACACAACAACACATGCTGTTTATATGCTCTTTTTTTCGCGCTTTTCAGGAATTGAGAAGGGAAACCTTTATTAGAATCCTTCTTGCATTTCTATGGCTTTTAACCGGCATTCTGGTATTGTTCGCTGGGTTTGGATTAGGACCTTTTCTGAGCTCAAGATTGGCGGTATCAATTCTATGCCTTGGATTAGCCATTTTTTTACTAAAAAAGGATTTCGGGATTGTTATAGAAAGGTTCAGATGGAGATATGCAAAAGTCCTCATTAGAACGGGTACGCCATTGGCCCTCTTTCATATTTTCTCTATGACCTTTAATTCCCTCAACCTCGTAATATTGGGGTTGATAAAAGGAGATACTGCTACAGGATACTACTCCGCTGCAGAAAAGATTCTTACACTTCTTTTTGTGATACCTGTCAGTCTGGCATGGGCTACGTTTCCTTTGCTTTCAAAACAATGGCCGGATTCACATGAGACCTTTCTTGGAACATACAAAAAGGCAATCAGGTATCTATTACTCCTTGCAATTCCTATTTCGATAGGGGCCTTTTTGTTTGGAGAGAAAGTTATAGTTTTGCTTTTTGGCAAAGAATTTCTGCCAAGTGTGATTTTGATAAAAATTTTAGCACTGAGTATAGTACCATTTTTCATTACCCAAATTAATAATACTGCTCTCCTTTCTATGGATAAACAGGGTATAGCAATCCGGGGAATGATACTGGGGTTAATGGTCGTCCTCATTTCTTCTTTGATATTCATACCTCGTTTAGGACCTGTTGGATCGGCTCTCTCCTGGACAATATCGACTTTTGCCGTTTTATTTTTTGAATTATATGTGCTGTTTTGGAGCTTATATTGCAAAGATACATTCCTCACATTTTTGAGGTCTGCCTTCGCCGGATGCATAATGGCATTCGCAATACTTCTGCTTGACAGGTTTACCACGATGCTCCCAATCTTGGTGAGCGTCCCTGCCCTTTTATATATAGTAATGCTCATTCTACTGAGAGAAATTAAGGTCTATGAGGTCATGCTTGTTTTAATATTGCTTAAAAATATGGGGAGATCTTTAGTGGGGAAAAGAGGCGAGTAAAACCAAACAAAGCAGACCGCAGTATACCCCTCTTCCAGGACCAGAAAGCCTTATACAAAATGTTCGGTAAAAAACGAA
>JAPLKF010000102.1 GCA_026388215.1 Pseudomonadota bacterium
CTTTGGTCCTAGCCTTGCGGAAACGCTTGGGCCTGGTGTTATCCTTTCAGGTGATGACCTTGCATCTGACCAACTGCTCCTCCAACTTCGCCGCTTGATCCCTGATTGGGTGCCGCCAAGGGACCCTATGAACGTGCTTCAGATAGATGAGATCCGTAGAGTCCTTTACCCAGAGATCCGTATCGGATGGGGGTATACCGATAATGAAATTGTGCAAGTGATGGATAAGGAGCAAGAACGTCTCGCACGCACCTTGGGGGAAGGACATTACTTGGTCCGTGGGGTAGCCGGAAGTGGAAAAACAGTTATACTCATTGAGGTATGATGCTTTTAGTGGACACCAAAGTTGAGGTAAAATACAAAGACGGAGGTGTCAGAATGGAAAGGGTTCCAAAAAGTGTATTCACAAAGGAGTTTAAAGAAGAAGCAGTGAAAATGGTAACAGAAGGTGGTTTGGGTATACCGGAGGTAGGGCGCAGATTATCAATCCCCAAGTCAACTTTAGCCTATTGGGTTAAGGTAGCGAAAGAAGGTACATTAGATACCAGTAGGAAACAAAGACCGGTTACCGGAGAAGAAATGGAACTTGCCCGCCTCAAGCGTGAGATAACTGAACTGAAGATGGAGCGTGATATATTAAAAAAAGCAGCCGCGTACTTTGCCAAGGAGTCGCTGCCAGGTACGCGATCATGAAAATACTGCGACTTACCTATCCCCTACCTCTTATATGCCGTGTATTAGAAACATCACGAAGCGGCTATTACGCATGGCTTAGTCGTTCACCATCAAGAAGAACCCAGGAGGAAGGGCGACTCGAAGTTGAGATAAAGGCTGCTCATAAGAGAACCCGTGGTACCTGTGGACCTGAAAGATTGCAACGTGATCTTGCAGCCCATGGTGTCAAAGTAGGTATCTCAAGGATCAGGCGTCTCAGAAAAAAGTTCGGGATACGCTGTAAACAGATAAAGAAATTCAAGGCAACGACAGACTCAAACCATACATTGCCTGTGGCAGAGAACCTCATCAATCAGCAATTTGAAGCAGCTTCCCCGAATCAGATCTGGGTCAGTGATATTACCTATATACCCACAGAAGAAGGCTGGCTGTATCTTGCAGGCCACAAAGACATCTTCACTAAAGAAGTGGTGGGATATGCAATGGGTCCCAGGATAACAAAGGGTCTTGTGAGTCAATCCCTCATCCGGGCAGTGTCAGCCAAACGGCCAGACAAGGGCCTTATCCATCATTCTGACCGGGGTAGCCAGTACTGTTCAAGTGACTACGTGAAGCTCCTTGAACAGTTCAATATGAGAGCCTCCATGAGCAGAAAGGGCAATTGCTATGACAATGCCCCGATGGAGAGCTTCTGGGGAACAATGAAGAACGAACTTGTCTATCATCAACGTTATGCGGCAAGGGATGAGGCAATCAAGGAGATCACAGAATACATAGAGGTTTTCTACAACAGACAACGCAGGCAGGTAAGACTGGGGTATTTATCCCCTGCTGCCTATGAACGGGAGTTTTATGCGAGGCAACTTGCAGCATGAGGGTTACTCGTATCCACTCTGCGTCTAAATTGATCGGGGTATACGTGGACTGGCTCTTTTTTCGTGAAGTTACCTACGAGGGGATGTTCACGAAGGTTCTGTCCGCCGAGGTACTGACAGGTCTTGCCTTTGGTCTTATCTTCTTTTTCTTTCTTGCTGCTAATGTCTTTGTTGCATCCACGATCAAGGTGCCTTCTATCGATATACTGTTCATGGGTCAGATGAGGGTGCCCCTTGATCCCGGTAAATTTAACAAAATATTCAAATTCCTTGGTTTATTTGTCGCTGTCTTTGGCGGGATAGCAAGCGCACTCTGGGGAAGCAGCCTCTGGGCACAGGTACTTGTCTTTTTCAATAGTGTGAATACAGGAACAACTGACCCAATATTCAGCAAGGATCTCAGTTTCTACCTTTTCAAACTTCCCCTGTATGAATCACTGAACGGTTATGTGGGTTTCCTCCTTTTCATCACCACCCTTGCGGTAGCTACAGGATATGCTGCCCGGGGTGGTTTCCTTATGCTCGGCAACAGAATTTCTTTCGTGAAGCGCGCAAAGGAGCATTTGACTCTCCTTATTTTTCTGTTCTTCGTAAAGTTGGCCTTCGGGTTTTATCTCGATAGATTTGGAACGCTCTATTCCCCCCATACTGTAATTACCGGTGCCGGTTACGCCGATGTGAATGCACGACTCATTATGCTGGGGATACTGGTTCCCCTGACGGTCATCGGAGGCATGGTGGTTTCCTGTGCCCTCCTGAAGGAGAAATGGCGCATCACCGTCTATCCGGTGATTGGCCTCGTTGCGGTGTATCTCCTCGGGGTGGCAATCTACCCGGGTCTCCTCCAGAGTTTCAAGGTGGCGCCGAATGAACAGGCGCTGGAAGAGCCCTTCATCAAGCATCATATTGCGCTTACGAAATACGGCTATAACCTCCAGAACGTGCAGATGGTGCCCTTTGATGTGTCGTTTAACCTTACAGCAAAAGACATACAAAAGAACGACACAACGATAAAAAATATACGACTCTGGGATGAATCGCCCCTCCTGAAGACGTATAGCCAGCTCCAGCAGATCAGGACCTATTACCGGTTCAATGACATCGACAGTGATCGCTACACTATTAACGGGCAGTACCGGCAGGTGATGCTCTCCGCCAGAGAGCTCTCCTATAATGATCTCCCCAGCAAGTCATGGATCAACGAGAAGTTTGTTTTTACACACGGCAACGGTGTTGTCATGGGGCCTGTAAGCAGGATTTCCAAGGAGGGCCTGCCTGAATTCATCATAAAGGATATCCCGCCCTCTTCGGCTGCAGGTGTAAAGATAACTACCCCGGAGATATACTTCGGCGAGCTCACAAGCGACTATGTCATTGTGAATACGAAGGTTCCCGAATTCAGCTATCCTACATCAGAGGGGAATATATATACCTCTTACAAGGGGTCAGGCGGTGTCCGTCTCGATTCTCTGTTCAAGCGGGCAGTCTTTGCCTCCTATTTCCGGACTGCGAAGATTATCTTTTCTTCGGAGATTACAGCGGAGAGCAGGATCCTTTACAACAGGAATGTGGTTCAGAGGGTACGTACCATTGCGCCTTTTCTGATCCTTGATTCAGATGCCTATGTAGTGGTTTCGGATAATGGCAAGATCTACTGGATCATCGATGCATATACTGCGTCTACCCACCTGCCTTATTCAAAGCCGCTGAAGAACAGGGTAAATTACATGAGAAATTCAGTGAAGGTTGTGATCGATGCATACGACGGCAAGGTCGATTTCTATGTCAGCGACCCCTCCGATGTGATCATACAGGTCTACGGCGCCATCTTCCCGGGCGCTTTCAAACCCATCAGGGAAATGCCCGACGATCTGAAGAAACATGTGAGATACCCGAGGGATTTCTTTAATGTCCAGACGACTATGTATGCTACCTACCACATGAATGATCCGAAGGTATTTTACAACAAGGAAGACCTCTGGGAGGTTCCTGTCCATAACGAAAAGTCCATGAGCGCGAACCACCTGATCATGAAACTCCCGGAGGAACAGAGAGAAGAATTTGTCCTCCTTGTGCCCTATACTCCGGCCAAGAGGGACAATCTCGCCGCGTGGTTCGCTGCCCGCTGCGATGAGCCGAATTACGGCAAACTGCTTGTTTTCACCTTTCCGAGGGACCGGCTTGTCTTTGGACCACGACAGATCGATGCGAGAATAGACCAGAATTCATACATCTCGCAGCAGCTCACTCTCTGGGGTCAGCGGGGTTCTCAGGTAATCCGGGGCAAACTCCTCATCATCCCCATCGAAAAATCCCTCCTCTATATCCAGCCCCTCTATCTGGCTGCAGAGGACAAGGGAGGATTGCCCGAACTCCGGAGGGTTATCGTGGCCTATGAGAACGATGTGGTCATGGAGGAAAACCTCGAGCAGGCTCTGGCGGCGCTGTTTGGCGGCAGAAAGACTGCTCCGGCAGCCGGGGTGCCAGCAACAACGAAAAAAGCCTCTCTCCAGGACCTCGCAAAAGAGGCCGCCCAGGCCTTTGAAAGGGCCAAGGGACTTCAGAAACAGGGAGACTGGGCGGGCTACGGGGAACAGCTTAAAAACCTGGAGCGGATACTGAAACAGATGACAGGACAGTAGCGCCAACCTATGACACGATGCAATACAACACTGTAAAAGGTGGTATCTTGGAGGCACTAACTATGGCCGCATGATTTTTGGCCTGTTGCCCAAATCAGAAACCCCTTGTAACGGCCATCGAAGGGCTTTTGGTAACAAATCTTAGGAAAACGTAAGGAGAACGATTTCAACTGTCTGAGGCCGGGTACCCGCTTGAAACGGTAGCGGAGAGCAGGGAGCAGAGAGCGAAGAGTTATGTATCAGCGAGTTCACGAGCGAGAAGGGGAGTTTCTGGTAGCTTTGCTGCCAGAGGGGGCGACGTGAGCCCCAGTATATTATATATGTATCAGCGAGTTCACGGACGTGAGCCCCAGTAATAGATCTGTCAAAAGAACTTCGGGTTTAAGTGAAAGGGGTTTTTGCTAAGGTTGTTGCGACAGGATCAGATGAAGAGCGTCAAGAGATATCCCTTCAGCCAGACCGTGGGATTACGGTCGTCAGTAGTTCTTTTTGTCCTTGCTGTTGATCCAGTTCTCTATTTCATTCCTCTTGTTGTATACAACGAAGGCGGATACAAGGAGGAGGATACCAATCGTAAGGTTTGCAAAATCTTGGTACGCCCTCAGGAATATTGCCGAAGAGAATACGCAACCAAAGATATAAAACCATATAAGACTTCGAATCATCGGTCTGTAATCTCCCCCTGTTGATGTAATCGAGAGACGCGAGGAATACCTTTCCCGTTTTACCGCTTCCACCTGATTATGTCATATCGGCAGGTGATTTTCAACCATAATATCTTGCTCATCCGGTTTTGTGCCCTGTAACTTTTCTCCCTTCCCATATTTCCATGAAATTAGTATAATAATAGATTCCCACGGGTAAATCCGTGGTGCTAAAATACACATGCTTAGCGTGGATGACAGACGGAGAAACCCAATGGGGGCAGAACTTGAAATATCAGTTTTTTCCATTATTACCGATCCGCATTTCTCCATTTACCTGCTATCTCAATAGGTTGTCAAGGGATTTTTGAGAGGGATAGAGAGGCTTAGTTTCGGGAAACGCTCTTCCGCCTTCGCAGTCTGTCCCAAGTCAAGGGTTTCGCGCTCGATGACCGCGCCATCCTTGGTCCAGACCCATTGCAGATAGTTGGTCAGGATCAGGTTGCCTGATAGCTTTTTGTACTTCGCAATATGATCGGATTTCAGCACTTGATCCAGATTGGCATCTATCTTCTTGTTTTCCAGATAGCCAAGGATGCTTTCGCCAATCTTGAATTTTACATCCGGTGCGCCGCTACCGGACGCAGCATGCCTTGGTTCAGGGATGACGTTGATTTTGGAATTTTGGTGGTTTGCCAGAGCGATCAAAAGATTATGCAGCGGGGGCGCAAGGTGTGTTCTGTTGCATCGCGCGCATCAAGCTTTTTGAGTTGCTCGAAATAGGTTTTGAACGCCTCGGTTACAGCGGGCGGGGATACACCAGATTTTTTGTAGAGCAAAAGTCACCCCCTTTCTATTTCCACAACCTTTCAAACCTTGCCCGATTGGTCGCAGTGTATCTGACTGTGTGCTGAATGTTCTTATGCCCTAAATAGTCCTGAATGAGCCGCGTGTCTGCCCCTTGATCTGCGAGGGCAAAGCCGCACGCAAAAGAGCCAATGGGGTCTTGCAATATAACATTTAGAGACCTTGATTCCAATGTGAAAGAGATACCCGTAAAGGATGAAGGGGCGGCTATATCCATGATAAGAAAGATAGCCCTTTTCCTTCAGAAAAAAGGGAAGGAGTTTCAGGTAATCACGCCCATTCATTCAGGCCCACTCGGGACGAAAAGACTGAATCTTATACTCCAAAGGGCATTAAACCCCGATGGGGGAGACCCTTTAAGAACAGGCGATAGGGTGATTGTCACGAAGAATATATATATAGATGGCGAGTTTCTTGCCTCAAACGGGCAAACGGGTATTGTGGAAGGAAAAGAAGATGAACATGCAGTTGTTAGAACGAAAGGGGAGAAGATACTTTTTAAAAAGAATGAGATAGAGCTTGCTTATGCCCTGACAGTCCATAAGTTTCAGGGAAGCGAGGCTGACCATATGGTTTTTGTCGTTCCCTTTGCTGTAGATAAGGAACTTTTAACTGATGAGCTACTATTTGTGGGCAAGACAAGGGGAAAACTTAAAACTTTTGTGGTGACGCCAGAGGAAAAAGGTAATATATATAAAGGAGGTATGATATGAAAAAGATGTTTTTAATTATGTTAGTCCTCAGTATGGGGTTTTTAACCTTTTCATGTACATCTACGGGTTACAATACACAGAAGGGTGCAGCTATTGGCACAGGTCTTGGTGCGCTTGCAGGGCAGATAATTGGTGGTAATACCGCAGGAACATTGATAGGTGCTGCTGTTGGTGCGCTTGCAGGGGGAATTGTTGGTAATGCAGTAGACCAGGATGTAACAAACCAGAAGATAGAAGCAGCACAGAGATCAAAGGCAGCCTATGCGGCTCCCCAAGGGAGTGAAAGCAAAAATCCTCCGGGTGAATGGATTGAAGTTCCTGGACAGTGGATTGGCGGTAAATGGGTACCTGCTCATAAAGCGTGGGTACCAGTGAATCCATAAAGAAATAATGTGATGAATAATTGGCAATCGGTTAAACCAACAGGGTTTGAAATGGGTAAGATAGAAAAAAATATTCAGGAGGCTGCACGATGAAAAGAATTATTATAATGTTTTTTTGTATAGCCTTTGTGTGGAGTAGTATTAGTACCATATATGCAGCGGATACGGGTAAGGTTTTAGGAAAGGTATTTCAGGAAAAAGGATTTGGGTATACAATAGAATATCCTGCCGATTGGATTTATACAACACAGTCTACGCATACAGTAATCTTTGGCTGGAAGAAAGAAGCAGAAGTAAGCATTCACAACCTGCTTTCTACAAAGCATAAAGAAGGCCAGTATAAGGATATTGATGCAATCATTGAAGAGTACGAAAAGCAGTTAAAAACAGCTCAGGATGCGAAAATCTATCATCCGGAACCATTTGTATATAAGAAAGATGGGGTTACGTTAACGGGCAAACAATTTATGGCTGAGTATACATTACAGGGGGAACGATACAAACAGTGGATGATTATAATTCTTCGGAACGATGGAGAGGTATTTCATGTCTGGATTTATGTATCACCTGTAAAACGTTATGAAACTTACCTTGGTATAGCAAAGGCGATGCTTGATTCGTGGGTGATTTTAGAATAGCTTGTATCAAAACATATATCTTCTCATACTGATGTTGAGAAGAATTCCCACCGATACAAGCATGGTCACCAAAGATGAACCGCCATAACTGATGAATGGGAGTGGAATTCCAACAACAGGGGCAAGATGTATGGCCATTAATACATTTATGGTAAATTGCAGGTAAATAATAGAGGCCATACCAAAGGCGATGATTGAACCAAGTTCATCATGAGCGGTTTGAGAAATTTTAAGACACCTGTAGATAAAAGATATAAATAGTACGAATAGAACAATTGAACCCACAAATCCCCACTCTTCCCCAAAAACAGTGAATATGAAATCGGTATGATGCTCAGGTATAAACTGGAGTTTATGTTGAGTCCCTGCCATATACCCCTTTCCAAGGAACTTTCCAGAACCAACAGCAATCATTGCCTGTTTTGCGTGATATCCAAAACCTGAAGGGTCGGCATCTATATTTATAAAGCTCAATATCCTCATTTTCTGGTAGGGTTTCATAAGATATTCCCATAGTATAAAGGGGGATAAAGCCCCAATACTAATAAGGAGGGTATATGTGGATTTTTTTAAACCAACAAACCACAGGATTGCAAGGCATGTTAATACGATGATTACAGCTGTTCCAAGGTCTGGTTGTTTAACTATAAGGATAGCCGGCAGCATAGTTAAAAATATTGGAAGTGAGATATCCTTAAGGCCGAGTGGTATATTATCTCTTTTTTTCTCATAAAGTTTATTGGCAAGATAAAGTACGAGAATGGGTTTCATAAATTCTGAGGGTTGAAAATTGATGCCGAGGATACTTATCCATCTCTTTGCTCCGCCTGCTATCATGCCTATAACAAGAACAAGTACAATAAATAGTAACGCTGACAAATATAACCACTTTGAATGGCTTGCAATAACCCTGTAATCATAATATATAATAACGAAAATCAAAATAATCCCTATCAAAAATGCTATGAGTTGTTTCATAATATAGTTATAAGAACCGCTATAAAAGGAACTTGTTGCACTTATAAGATTCAGGATACCTATTGCAAATAAGGCTAATCCATTAATGATGAGATACCAGTCTAAATGATACAGCCTTCTTTTATCTATTCTCATCATGGATTTTTTGCCTCTTTTATCTCTACCTTAGTTTTATAGATGTTTTCTGTAATAATTTTTGCAATTGGAGCTGAAACGGAAGAGCCATGTCCACCATGTTCTACAAGTACGCATATTGAAATGGAAGGCGCTTCAGCAGGTGCAAAGGCTATGAACCATGCATGGTCACCTAAATGTTTGTCCTTTTCCAGTGAGGCGGCCTGGGCTGTTCCTGTTTTTCCACTCATATTGATATTCTGAATGCGAGATCCATAGGCTGTACCACTTGGTTCGTTGACTACACCCTTCATCCCTTCTTTAACAGTATTTATAACTTCCTTTTTGAGTTTTACATTGGTGTTCATAACAGGGTCGAAAACCTTAATTGCCTTTCCTTCCGGTGAGACAATTTTGTTTACTATCTGTGGTGTAAAGGTTACACCCTCATTGGCTACAAATGAGGCTAACTGTGCAAGTTCTATTGGGGTTAGCCAGACTGCACCCTGGCCTATGGAAACAGATACAGTTTCTCCCTCATACCATGGTTCTCCAAAGGTTTTTTTCTTCCATTCTGAAGAAGGTACAAGCCCTTGTTTTTCACCAGGTAAATCAATGCCTGTTAATTTTCCAAGTCCTATCGAGTCTGCCATTGCATGAATTCTATCAATACCGAGCCTCACTCCAACATTGTAGAAAAACACATCACAGGATTCTACTATCCCTCTGTGTATAGCCACATTGCCATGCCCACCTTTTTTCCAGCATTTAAAGACCCTGTTCCCAAAGGGGAAACTACCCCTGCACAGAAAATTTGTTCTTTCGTTTAATATTCCAACATCTAATGCTTTAAGGGCCAATACTATCTTGAATACTGACCCTGGTGGATACCTGCCCTGTATGACCCTATTCTGTAGGGGGTGTGTTTTGTCGGTTGTAACCTCCTTCCAGTCTTCTTTTGTAATGCCTGCCGAAAATTTATTGGGGTCAAAAGAGGGCCTGCTCACAAGGGCGATTACAGCTCCGGTCTTTGTTTCTAATGCAATACATCCCCCTTTTTTGGATTCAAGCGCCTTTTCTGCAAGAGTCTGTATTTCCATATCGATGTTTAAATATAGATTATTTCCTGGGATAGGTTCTTTTACGTCGAGGGTTCTCACCTCTCTGCCAATTGCATCAACTTCAACCCTTTTTTCACCATCTACTCCCCTCAAGTAGTTTTCATAATTTCTTTCCAACCCATATTTACCAATAAAATCACCCGGAGAATAGTCTTTATATCCCTTGCTTTTTAACTCTTCACTGTTGATTTCTGAAACATAACCAAGTACATGGGCTGCCATTTTTCCATAAGGGTAGTTTCTTTTTGGCTCTATTTGAATGCTGACACCCGGAAGATACACTCTATTTGCTTCAACTTTGGCAACCTCGTCCATTGAAATATCTGATTTTATCTTTACCGGAAAAGACGGGGGGAAACCGCTCGCTGCTTTCAGCTTATCTACAATCTCTTCCCTATCAATATTTATAAGCCTTGCAAGGCCATCTACTGTTTGGTTAAAGTCTTTAATATCTTCAGGGGTAACATACATGTTGAAAGAAGGTCGTGTATCAGCCATTACCTTTCCTGTTTTGTCATAGATTACGCCTCTTGGAGCAACAACCTTTTTAATCCTTATACGGTTTTGCTCTGACAATTTTCTCATTTCGCTGCCCTTCATAATCTGGAGATCCCAAAGCCTTATTAAGAGGACTGCTATTGTAATGATCAGTATCAGTCTGCACCACTTATACTTATTAAGGGGAGGGGTTTCTTCCTTCATATATTCTCTATATTGTCTATTCCTCATTTAGGTATTTAACGTTCAGGTATTCTACAAGTGAAAAAATAAAAATTGAAAAGAAGCCAGTAAATATTGCATTAGGGATAGTATAAAACATAACGTTTATAATATTACTTGTCTCACCCCTGGCAAGAAGGGAGAGTGTGAGAAATAAAAAGGACTCAAGTACTACAAAGCCACTGCATACGTAAGAAAAACTATATTTGGAATCTATATATATTTTGTTTTTTAAAAATGTGGTTATCAGAAATATGGAGATCTTTGTAAACAATATAGCACCGTGTGGAGAGTTTGATAGTATCTCCTGGGTTAAACCGATCAAGAGGGATATTATCAACCCTCCTTGAGGGCCCAGAAAGAGTGTAGCATATATGATTAATGGGATACCTAAATCAGGTTTGAAAAACTCTATTGGTAGAAAGGAAAGCATTGAGGACTCGAGTGTTATCAAACATGTCCCGATTAATATATACACAAAGATTTTTATCATTTTTTAATTATCAGTACTTCTTCTAATCCTTTAAAGTTATTGAAGGGCATGACATCTATATCAGAGAAAATCCCCGGTTTATTTCTATTCACAGTGATCACAATGCCTGTTGGCAGCCCTTTTGGATATATACTGTCTTTCCCTGATGTTACAAGCCTATCGCCGATTTCGACTTCATCATTTTTCAATACGTATTTCAATTTGAGTACTGTTTGCCCTGTGCCTTCAAGCATGCCCCTTGTGTTTTTCCCTTCTATATATACATCAATGGATGAATTTGTATCATTTATTATCATAACCTTGGTATGCCATTTGTTCACTTCCACTGCCTGCCCCACAATCCCTTTTGGGGTAATCACAGGCATTTTTTCTTTAATGCCGTAATTCCTCCCTTTGTCTATAATGATACATTTAAACCAGTTCTTTATGTCCTCTCCTACTACCCTTGCGGCTATCATAGTATTTGGGTTTTGTTCCGTAAGATTCAGAATGGTTTTTAACCTTTTGTTCTCTTTTTCGAGTTCTGGGATTTTTTGATTCTCTAACTCAAATGCTTCAAGCTTTTTTTTTAATGCAAGATTATCTCTTTTCACATCTACAAGATTTGCATAAGCTTCAAACATCTTCCGCAAAGAATAGGTTGGCTTGCTTATAAGCCTTAAGGCAGGTCCGGCCATTTCAGCAACGAAACCCTTTACTTTTGAATAACCTTTTACGAATACAGGAGTGTTTGTAAATGCAAAAAATGAGATTACAAGTATTAGTATGGCTATGATTATGGCGATAGAGTTTTTCAATTCCCTACTTTTTAAGAGTAAGTTGCAATCTCTTTAAGAAGACCCATTTCATCTAGGACTTTACCTGCTCCCTCCACAACAGCGGTGAGTGGATTTTCTGCAATTATGACGGGCAACCTGGTCACTTCTTTTATAAGAAGGTCCAGATTTTTTAACAGAGCCCCTCCTCCGCTGATTACAATGCCTTTATCTACAATGTCTGAAGCAAGTTCAGGTGGGGTCCTCTCGAGGGCAATTCTGACGGCTTCTATTATTGAATTTACCGGTTCTGCTATGGCCTCCCTGATCTCTTTCGATGAAATTTCCAATGTTTTAGGTATGCCTCCTACTAAATCCCTGCCTTTAACCTCTGTAGTTAGCTCTTCCTCATTTTGGAAAGGGTAAGCAGAACCAATGGTTATTTTTATCAATTCCGCAGTTCTTTCGCCAATGAGGAGGTTATATTTTCTTTTCACGTATTGGATGATGGCCTCATCAATCTTGTCTCCTGCAACCCTCACCGAGTTGCAGTAGACTATACCTGCGAGGCTTATGACAGCCACCTCTGTTGTCCCGCCCCCTATGTCGACAATCATGTTGCCGCTTGGCTCTGTTATCGGGAGACCCACGCCTATTGCTGCTGCCATAGGTTCTTCTATGAGATAGACTTCTCTTGCCCCTGCTGATTCCGCTGATTCTTTTACCGCCCTTTTTTCTACGGGTGTGATGCCTGAGGGCACAGATATCACGATCCTTGGCCTTGCATAGGATTTTTTATTGTGTATCTTCCGGATGAAGTATTTGAGCATTGCTTCAGTAATTTCAAAATCGGCTATTACACCGTCTTTTAAAGGTCTTATGGCTACAATATTACCAGGGGTTCTACCAAGCATCTTTTTTGCTTCCTCACCCACTGCTATTACCTTTTTTACACCCCTTGCGTCTTTATGAATGGCCACCACAGACGGTTCGTTGGAGACTATTCCTTTTCCTTTTACATACACAAGTGTATTTGCTGTTCCAAGGTCTATCGCTAAATCTTTTGAAAAGAAACCAAATAATGACTCAAACATTCCTTATCCCTTCTTTCATAATTAAAGATATTGAAAATTGAGTTTTAATATACTATTTTAAGGAATTAAAATCAATAGAGTTAGGGAGTGCAGATGTTAAAATTTATGAGGAAGCACGCAACAGGGTATCTGGTAAAAGGTATGTTTGGGTTGATCATAATTGTTTTTATCTTTTGGGGTGTTGGTTCTTTCAGGGCTGGTGAGAGAGTAATTGCAGAGGTTGGACCGTATAAGGTCTCCTTTACTGAGTATCAGGAGACGTATAACAAATTATTGAACATGTATAGAATGATTTATAAAGATAAGTTCGATGAAAATGTTGTGAAAGAACTGAAACTGAAAGAAAAGGCAATGGATGAAATAATCGATAGATACGTACTAATCAAGAAGGCGAAAGAACTGGGTATAACAACTTCTGAGGAAGAATTTATCAATTATATCGCTAATATGGAGATGTTTAGAAGGGACGGCAAGTTCAATGAAAAGGTTTATGTGGAGGTCCTGAAGAGAAATGGAATTGACCCAAAAAGGTTTGAAGAATCAGAAAGAGTATCCTTAACTATTTCAAAGATGGTAAATATTATTAACGATAATGGGATGTTTTTGAATGAAGCCGATGTGTGGGCGGGTTATATAAAGGAAAAGGGTAAGATTAACCTGGCCTTTATTCAATTCGATCCTTCAGCTTTAAAGGGTCATGTGAATGTAAATGAGAAAGAGCTTACAGACTTATATGAAAAAGAAAAAGGTATCCATAAGGAGGAAAATGTCTACAGGTTAAAATATCTGTTAATTGATGAGAAAAGTTCTGTTAGGGACGATGTTGCCTATTTAGACCTTTTAAAGATTAAAGATATAGCGGCTTACGGGAAACAGAAAGGGATAGAGGTAATAGACCTTGGAGATATAAAGGTGAGCGAGCTTTTAAAGAGATTCAAGGATTTAAAGATTGATGAATGGCTTAAGGGGTTAAAAAAGGGGGATATTTCATTGCCTGTTAGAGCTGATACGAAATCTTATATATTTCAGTTAGTTGATATGGAGGAGGGGAAATTGATCGATAAGGGCAGAGCTATACAGACAATTAAAGAAAGAATTGTCAATGAGAAGGCAAAATCCCTGGCGAAGGTAAGGGCAGGGGAAGCAATAAGCCAGAAACTTTTAGACTCTAAGAAGGAGACAGGTTTTATACAACGGAATTCTTACAACATTCCCGGAATAGGCTTGATACCGAAGGAACATGTGGGCGTGTTAACCCTTTCAAAAACTCATCCGGTATATGAAAAACCTGTGGAGGTTTCCGGGAAATATTATGTTTTTTACTTTAAAGATGAGAAACTCCCCGATAAGAGTGTCTGGGAAAAGGAGAAGGAAGCATACAGGAGATATCTGCTCACAAAAACCAGGGAAGAATTTTTTAAATCTTTTATGGAAGGACTACGAAATAAAGAGAAGATAAAGATTGACTGGAAAGAGATATGATATTGTGAAAAGCCAGTATCCAGTAAAAGTTTGGAATTTGGTGCTTGGAACTTGGTTATTACGAGAATAGTTACTGTTGACAGCTAACAGCTAAATCATATGCTTATCCTTGGGATAGATACCTCCTGCGATGATACATCGATTGCCCTGCTTTTGGATGGGAAAAAGATACTTTCCAACATTGTATCAAGCCAGGTTGACCTTCATAGATTATTCGGTGGCGTGGTCCCTGAAGTTGCT
>JAPLKF010000103.1 GCA_026388215.1 Pseudomonadota bacterium
GCGCCCTGCTTTGGTACTTTCGCCTGCAAATTATAATGGCAAGGTAGGACTTGCTATACTGTGTCCCCTCACGAATCAAATCAAAGGTTATCCATTCGAGGTTCTCGTCCCTTCAGGCCTATCTATCACCGGAGCAATCTTGGCTGATCAAGTTAAGAGTTTGGATTGGCGTGCGAGAAGCGTGGAATTGATATGTAGTTTGCCCAGTAGGACAGTCACTGAAGTGTTGCAGAAGCTTGGTACGCTATTGTTAGGATAGGGGTGGGTACAATCCGGGTACATGGGTTACACTTTCTTCCGGGTTGATGGGTTACAACATTCAACAATAAGCGGTCGCGTCGGCACCCGTTCGATAACATCCTTGATCTTCGAGACCTCCTCGTAGAATCTGCCGATCAACATGTCACAAAAGTATACGTTATGTATACCATCTTCTATCTCTTCAAATCCAATATATTCTTCTGCAAGGGTACTGCTTACCTGAATCCAGCGGTGTCTCCAGCGAATGCCTGAGTTCCTGCTTACCCGTCGTACTTCGAAGTGGGATGGATAGTCATAATGCTTGAGTCTTCTCGGCATCGTTCTATCTGAGGAAACATAGATTGATGACGGTGTTTTCATGCCAAGGGCCTCATGGGGTCTTTGAGTATTGTATTCTTCGCGGAAGGCATCAAAGCGTTGCTGCTGTGCAACAAGGTTCTTCTCGGGAGGGATGGTTGCTTCTTTCTTCAAGGTACGATGCATCCTCTCATGTTTGCCGTTTTGCTGGGGTTTGCCCGGCTCTATCTGTTCCGGGTATATACCCAGTTTGATCCACCAGACAGAGAGAGCGGATAACCTGGCTATGGCGCTTGAGGCAAAAGGAGTACCATTATCGGTACGTATCCTCTGAGGCAGGCCATATTCTCGGAAGAGTCTGGTAAAGTGGCGTTTCGTGTGGTCTAAGGAGATGGCTTCATGGCCATCACAACCTAAGAGATAGCGGCTATGCATATCGCATACGGTTAAGGGATAACAGTACAGACCGTTTCTCATCTTGAATTGGCCCTTATAGTCTGCCGTCCATATATCGTTGGGTTGATTTGTTGTTGTCTTCGGACATCCGGGATGTAAGCGGCGAAGTCTTCGTTTATCCGGTACAATGAGCCCGTTACGTTTTAAGATATCGGCCGTTGTTGAGATTGCCGGAAGGTCGGGATGGGAAGGAGCAAGAATCTCAAGGAGTTTCTTCGGTCCCCAGGTGGGATGCTTGAGACGGGCCTCAATGATGGCATTCATGATATCGGCATCCGTCTCATGGGGACAGTAATGAGGTTTGTGTGATCTGTCAGTAAGACCTTCTGCCCCATGTTTCTCATATCTCTTAATCCACTTGTATGCGGTCTTTCTGCTGATACAGAATTGAAGGCATAATTCGTTGACAGGGAAATATCCATCAAGATACTCTGAAATAAATCTGATTCTCTGGTCCATAACGGTAACTCCTTTCCAACCCATAGGCACCTCCTTGGTACCCATGAATCATACAAAAAGTGTTACCCATCAACCCAGAATAATTTGTTACCTATCTCCCCGTTCGGTCAGTGCAGCAACCACGTCCCGATCGAAGGTTATGTTGTTGGGGTTGTAGACCTGGATAAAAACGAAGAGATAAAATGGATACGTCTGATGAGGAAGCATATCTAACAACAGGGTTGAGGCTACACGCTACATATGCGCCTCACCTCTGCATGACAATTTTTGATATATTAAATCCTGACTCTTACAATTGAGTTACAGAAGTTGTATTTTTAGTATTATTTTCCTATGCAGAATCTTTCGAATATTTCATGTAAGATTTCCTCAGGGCAGGTTTCACCGGTAATCTCGCCAAGATAGAAAAGGGCTTCGTGGAGTTCAAAGGCTAAGAATTCCAGGGGTTCATCCTTTTCTTTACACATAATTGCCCTTTCTATCGCCTCTCTGGTTTTTATAAGGGCATCCCTGTGTCTTAGATTTGTTATGACCGTTTTATTGCTTTTGATACCTTTTCCCATGAGTTGTCCGTATATTGTGTCTTTGAGTGTATCAAGCCCCATGTCTTTTAATGCGGATATTTCAATCCACTTCAAGCCTCTTGTTTGCAATATCTCCCTTTCAAGTATTTGAGTCAGGTCTATTTTGTTGATTACAACCACCTTGTTTTTATCATCTATGTTCCTGTATATTTCTTCATCTTCTGCAGTATATTTTTCAGAGCCGTCAAGCACCCAGACAATAAGGTCAACTTTAGGAATCTTCCTGTGAACCCGTTCTATTCCTTCCTTTTCCACGATATCTTTTGGTTTCCGTAAGCCTGCCGTGTCAATTATCTTCAATTTAATACCTTTTATGTGAATCGTATCCTCTACCATGTCCCGTGTGGTTCCCGGCAGGGGGGTTACTATTGCCTTTTCATTTAAAAGAAGGGCATTGAGTAAGCTCGATTTACCAACATTAGCCCTACCTATGATTAAAACCTCGAAGCCGTGTTTGATCGCCCTGCCTTCATAATAGGAGTCTATCAACCCTTCAATCTTTTGTTTCGTTCTGTTCAGTGTCAAAAGTTGTTCTTCTTTGTTGACCTCTATATCTTCCTCTGGAAAATCTATTAGTGCTTCTATCTCGACAAGTATTCTTTTGATCTGTTCTTTTAAACCTTTAATCTTTTGTGATAGTGTACCACTCAGATACTCTACCGCATATTTCAATTCTTCATCCGTCTCGCTCTGAATAATGTCAAGAATAGATTCTGCCTGGAGTAGGTCAATTCTCCCATTTAAAAAGGCCCTTTTTGTGAATTCACCTGGCTCGGCAAGCCGTGCTCCATGTTGCATCATGAGGGATAGTATATTTTTCTGTGTTGCTAACCCGCCATGGGAATGAACCTCTGCTATGTTTTCCCTTGTGTAGGTATGCGGTGCATGCATGAATACTGCAAATACTTCATCTATTTTTTCTTTGCTTTCCGGATTTATTATGTAACCGAGGTATAATTTGTGGGATACAAATGTGCCTTTTTTTCTTTTGGCCTTAAAAACCTTTTTTAGTATGGAATGGGCAAGCTGTCCGCTCATCCTTATTATGCCAATGCCCCCCTCGCCTGGAGGGGTGGATATGGCACAGATTGTCTCAGCGGTTTCCATTTATATTTTTTCTGAGTGAGATGACAACCTTTTTGGTATGCCCTTCACCTTCACTCTTTGTTGTTATGTTTTTATTGTGCTTGAACAGGGTATGAATTACTCTCCTCTCATATGGGTTTAAGGGATCGGTTTTTAAACTTTTACCTGTTCTTTTTACCCTGTCTGCCAGCCTCTTTGCCATTATTGTTAAAGCCTTTTTCCTCTTTTCTCTGTAACCGTTTATATCAATGAGAACCTTCAAACCCTGTTTGTATCTTTTTGCAATAGCGAGCCTCAATATATACTGCAGGGCATCCAGTGTCTCACCATCCTTTCCTATAAGTATATCCCCGTTGTCACACTGTACAAGAAATATCAGTCTATCGTTGTAATGTGTTAGTTTTATATTGAAGGATAAACCAACAAATGTGCTTAATTCCTTCAGGAATTTTTCGCCGTACCCTTCCGGTGTATCAATTTCTTTCTTATTACCTTTTTCTTTTATCTTTGCTGTAATTCTCACCTTTTTACTTCCGAGTAATCCCAGAAAGCCCTTTGTATCAACTTCTTTAACTTCTATGTCAAGGTCTTTTTCTTCTGCATTTAATTCAATTGATGCCTTTTTAATTGCATCTTCATAAGTTTTCCCTTCAACTTCTATGGAGTCCATGTTGCCCCCTCAAGAAACCTTCTTGTTTATGTAGTATTGTTGAGCAATGGATATTACATTATTGACAAGCCAGTAGAGGACAAGGCCTGATGGGAAGCCCCAGAATAGAAAGGTGAAAAATATAGGCATGAATAACATCATCTTTTCCTGAATCGGGTCTGCGCTTGTTGGTGTCATTTTCTGTTGGATTACCTGTGTGACACCCATTACCAGAGGCAGGATTCTTATAGGCAATGAGTATCCGGCGATGCTAAATGAAAAGAGGTCTTCAGGCGCTGAAAGGTCATTTATCCAGAGCATAAAAGGTGCATGCCTGAGTTCTATTGCCCCTGAGAGTGCCTTATAAAGGGCAAAGAAGACAGGAATTTGAATTATCATGGGAAGGCATCCACCCATGGGGTTTATGCCTTTCTTTTTGTAGAGGTCCATCATCTCCTGATTTAATTTCTGCTTGTCATCTTTGTATTTTTCTTTGAGTTTTGAGATGATCGGCTGCATCTTCTGCATTTCTTTCATGGATTTATAACTCTTCACACTTAAGGGGTAGAAAATAATCTTGATGAGAATGGTGAGCAGGATGATGTCAATACCGTAATTGTGGGTAAGCCTGTTTGAAAGATTCAACTCAAGAATCAACGGTTTTGCGATAATATCAAACCACCCAAAATCTACAATCTTTTCGGCACCAACATTTAAATTTTTTAGTATATCTGATTTTTTGGGCCCAAAATAAAGTTTTCCTGAAAGTGTCCCTTTATCAAGGGTTGACCTCAGAACAGGGGTATTACTTTCTGTTTTTAGAATTGTGAGAGGGAATTTAGAATCCTCATCGGAAATCCAGATAAAGGCAAAAAAACCTTCATCGAGGCCTGCGTACTTATAGGTTTTTTCAATTTCTATATTTTTTTCTATCTTCTCTATCTGTCCAAATTTTTTTCCGTTAAACACAAATGGACCTTTAAATGTATAGCTTGATGGATTTTTGCCATTAATGACTGCAAAATCCATTAACGCCTTTTCTTTATCTGAAGCCTCTGTTTCAATTTTCATATCGATGATGTAATTATCAGGATAAAAGGTATATATCTTTTTTACTTGTTTTCCGTTGGTGAGGTTTCCAGTAAACACGAGTGTTTCTGGCTTATCCTGTATTGTTATATTTGTTTTGTCAGGTTTAAAATAGGTACGGTCATCTATAATCTCACCATCTACAACCTTAAATAACTTTGGAAGATAGATGTATGGCTTGATATCCTCTATAATTTCTTTTGGTTTGCTTTCTTTCACAAGTTCTTTATATCTTTTTAACTTTACGCTGCTTATACCGCCACCAATGTCTGTGAACGTGACCTTCAGGAGGGGTGTTTCTACTACAACGTCTTTTTGTGGTTTTATTTCAGCTTTTTCAATCTTTTTTGCTGGTGTATCCTTTTTTGCTGGGGAAACCTCCTTTTTATCGGTGATTTCCTTTTTTTCTTCAGTTTTCTGTTGTTGTTCTTTTGTCTTGGGTTGTTGTTTGGGGACAAAGTACATCTGGAAGAAAAACAATATTACTATAGTCAAAAACAGCGCTATTAAGGTCCTTTTTTCCATTCACTACCTCCGTTATTTTACAGGGTCGTATCCACCAGGGTATAAGGGATTGCATTTTAGAATTCTTTTAAAACCCAAAAAAATACCTTTGCAAATACCCTTTTTCTCTATCGCTTCCTTTATATAACAGGAACAGGTTGGGTGGAACCTGCATTCTGTAGGGATGTATGGAGATATAAGTATCCTGTATATGTCTAATATTATAACAATAAGTTTTTTCATTATAATGTCTTCATTCCTAATAGTTTCTGTAACTCTTCACTTGTATCTTTCCAGGTTAATTTTTGCGGTATCCTTTTTATCCTTATAAGATTATCATAATTGTCTATGAAAAGGTGTTTATTCAACCTGAAGAATTCTTTTATTAGCCTTCTTGACCTATTCCTGAGAACCGCTCCCCCTGCCTTTTTATTTATGGTTATGGCAATCCTTTTTACACAATACTTATTTTCGTTTCCCAAAAGTATAAAATGGCATGTTTCTCCATATTTTGTCCATTTTATACCTCTGAAATCACCCTTTTTCAATCTTTCATTTTTTGTTAGGGTATTTGCCATTGTTTTTAAAGCAGTTATGGGTGATAAGTTAATACTATTTTTAACTTCGGATTTCGGATTTTTAAATCAAAAATCAAAAATCAAAAATAATCAAATACCGAATTTTTCATTAGCCACTCCTCACTGATTCTAAACAGTGAGTCTTTTCCTTCCTTTAGCACGTCTTCTTCTGATTACTTCTCTTCCCGAAGCACTTTGCATTCTCACAAGGAAGCCATGTGTTCTCTTTCTGCTTTTATTGTGAGGCTGGTATGTTCTCTTCATTATTTCACCTCAGTATATTCTGAAGATATTACTTAAACATAAAATGTTGCGTAATGTCAATAATTGTGAATGCTTTATAGAATCCAGAATTGAGTCCCGCCCTGTGGGATTAGTAGTCAGAATGGGTGTAAAAGATTTTATTCTGGATCCTCACTTCTGGATTCTGGATGCTGTGGTTTTAATCTTGACTTTTTTAAAGGAAGACATGTAAAATTCACAGAATTTAATCTATTTTTAATTTCCTCGAAAGGAGTTTACATGAAAAAATATGAGCCTGATACTATTAGGAATGTAGGTATATTTTCGCATGGAGGGGAAGGCAAAACATCAATTGTTGAGGCTATGCTTTTTCTTTCAGGAGAGAATAACAGGCTTGGCAGGGTGGATGATGGATCATCATTAATGGACTATGAGCCTGAAGAGATTGAAAGAAAGATAACGATTTCTTCTTCGTTTGCATGTTTTGAGTGGGGCAAGAGCAAGATCAATTTTATTGATACACCCGGAGATGACAATTTCATATCAGATGCCAAGCTCAGTATGAGGGTTGTAGATGGGGCGGTTGTTGTGGTAAGCGCTGTTTCCGGGGTGAAGGTGCAAACAGAGAAGGTATGGCAGTATACCAATGAATTTTCTATACCAGCGTGTATTTTTATCAATAAGCTCGACAGGGAAAGGGCTGACTTTGAAAGAACAGTTGAAGATATTCAGAATAATTTTAAAGACAAAGCGATTTTAGTTATTCAACTGCCAATAGGTAAGGAAGGTAGTTTTAAAGGGGTTATAGACCTTCTTACAATGAAGGCGTATGTTTATAAAAATGACCTGTCCGGTAGTTTTGATAGCGTGGATATACCGAAAGAATTTTTGGATGAAGCAAATAAGTACAGGGAAAAACTCGTAGAGGCAGCAGTGGAGATGGACGATAAAGTTATGGAGCGCTATCTTAACGGAGATGAAATAAAGGAAGAAGAAATTGAGCGTTGCCTAAGGGAGGGGATATGGAACAGAAAAATAGTCCCTGTTATGTGCGGGTCTGCTGCCAAAAATATAGGTATTCAGATGCTGCTGGATAATGTGGTTAAGTACTTCCCTCCACCTACATATAAAAAAGAAGTAGAAGGGATAGACCCGAAAACAGGGAATAAAGTAAAAAGAGAAATGTCAGCAGGTAAGCCGTTCAGTGCTTTTATTTTTAAAACAATTACCGACCCATTTGCGGGGAAATTAACGCTTTTCAGGGTGTATTCAGGAGAGCTTCATCCTGATATGAGTGTCCTCGATATCTCAAAGGAGGAAAAAGAACGGATAGGACAGATATTTTACCTTGTTGGCAAGAAACAGAAGCCTGCAGGCTTTGCATCAGCAGGCGATATAGCGGTTGTAGCGAAACTGAAGGAGGCAGGAACAGGGGATACCCTGTGCGATGAGAAGGCACCCATTAAATATGAAGGGGTTGTGCTGACACCACCGCTCATATCTTTCTCTTTACACCCAAAAGCAAAGGGTGATGAAGATAAGTTAAATTCTTCCCTTCAAAGACTTATGGAAGAGGATCAGACGATAAGGTACACAAGGGACGAGCAAACAAAAGAGTTTCTATTGTCAGGTATGGGACAGGTTCACATAGAGGTGATAGTGGAGAAACTAAAGAGGAAATTTGGTGTTGATGTAGAGTTAAAAGAACCGAAGGTTCCTTATAAAGAAACGATAAAAGGTACAGCAAAGGTTCAGGGGAAATACAAGAGACAATCCGGTGGCAGAGGACAATATGGTGATACCTGGCTTGAACTTTCGCCATTACCAAAGGGTGCGGGATTTGAGTTTGTTGATAAGATAGTTGGAGGGGTAATTCCAAGACAGTATATACCGGCGGTTGAGAAAGGCGTGATTGAGGCGATGGAACAGGGCATGCTTGCCGGTTATCCAGTGACGGATTTAAGGGTTACCCTTTATGATGGTTCGTATCATGATGTGGATTCTTCAGAAATGGCTTTTAAAATAGCAGCATCCATGGGTTTTAAGAAGGCTATGGAAATGTCACATCCTGTGCTTCTCGAGCCTATAATGAAGATTGAAGTAATAGTTCCTGATGAAAATATGGGTGATGTGATGGGGGATTTGAATTCACGAAGAGGCAAAATCATAGGGGTTGAGACTAAAGGCAGCAGCCAGGTTGTAAAGGCTACTGTGCCTATGGCAGAGGTTTTAAAATATGCCCCCGATTTGAGGTCCATGACCGGTGGAAGAGGGACATTCACCATTGAATTTTCCCATTATGAAGAAGTTCCAGCCCATATAGCTCCGAAGATTATCGAGCTTGCAAAGAAGAGTAAAGAACAGGAGAAGTAAAAACTGAAGAGTAAGATGAGAGCAGTAATACAAAGAGTGAAAAATGCATCTGTTGAAGTAGATGGGAAAGTTGTTGGGGAAATAGGTCGAGGTTCACTTGTTTTTCTTGGTATAGGAAGAGACGATATTGTTCAGGATATCCAGTGGATGGTGGAAAAAATTGTTAACTTAAGGATATTCGAAAAGGAAAATGGCAAGTTCGATCAGTCCCTGTTAGATGTTGATGGTGAACTTCTCGTTGTTTCGCAATTTACCCTTTACGGAGATTGTTCCAAAGGTAGAAGGCCATCTTTTACTGACGCCATGGAGGTCAATGAGGCAAAAAAACTCTTTGACCTATTCGTAGAAAAGGCAAAGGCAAGAATAGGAAAAGTAGAAAGTGGTCTTTTTCAATCCTTTATGGATGTCTCGCTTATTAACGAAGGTCCTGTAACGTTTATTATAGATTCTAAGTTATAATCTTTATACTAATATACCCTTTTTACAACCTTTCGATCAATTACCTACAGATAATCCGGTGAAAAAGCTTGACAGAGTAAATGTGTGTGGTATTAAAATATCAGAACATATTAAAGAAGGGTGGAGTAAATATATTTTGTGAATAAATCAGGTTTGTAATGCCGGAAAAAAAGCAAAAGAAAGAGGTTCCAAATATAGACATTTATAAGGCATGGTGCAAGGCTTGTGGGATATGCGTTGCTTTTTGTCCTGCTGGTGCCCTTGCTCGAGACGAAGCAGGTTACCCTTATGTGAAAGAAATTGAGAAATGTATAAATTGTGGGTGGTGTGAAATAAGATGTCCCGATTTTGCTATTACTGTCGAGCAAAAGAAAAAACATGAAAAGGGAGTAAGGGAGAAAGTTGAGAAAGAAAGTTCATAAAGAGAAACTACTTCAGGGCAATGAAGCTATTGTGGAGGGCGCTCTCCGTGCTGGTTGCCGGTTTTTTGCAGGTTATCCTATAACTCCGGCAACAGAAATCTCTGAGCTATTGTCAGTAAAACTGCCCAAAGTGGATGGAACATTTATCCAGATGGAAGATGAGATTGCAAGTCTTGGTACTGTAATTGGTGCTTCTCTCGCTGGGGTGAAATCGATGACTGCAACAAGCGGTCCTGGTTTTTCGTTGATGCAGGAGAATTTGGGGTTTGCAATCATCGCTGAAGTTCCATGTGTTATTGTGAATGCAATGCGAGGAGGACCAAGTACAGGGCTCCCCACATCGCCTTCTCAGAGCGACGTAATGCAAGCCAGATGGGGGACTCACGGTGATCATCCAATCATAGCACTCTGCCCGTCGACAGTTAAAGAGTGTTATGACCTTACTATTAAAGCTTTTAATTTTTCTGAAAGGTTTCGTAACCCTGTAATAGTCCTTGTTGACGAAGTTGTAGCCCATATGAGGGAGAAAATAGACCTGTCTGATGAGGATGAGGTTGAAATAATCAATAGGGTAAAACCTACAGTTCCACCAGAATGGTATATCCCGTATGAAGACACTCCCAGGGGAGTACCTGCAATGGCTAATTTTGGTGAAGGCTACCGGTACCATGTTACCGGGTTGACCCATGATATTAGAGGATTCCCAACTTCAAGGCCCGATGAGATAGACCCTTTTATCAGGAGGCTTTTTAGAAAGATCAGCCAGAATTACTCTGAAATTCAAATAGGGGAATTCTTCCAGACCGATGATGCTGATATTACAATCATTGCTTATGGTTGTGTTGCCAGGTCAGCAAAGAGGGCAGTTATTGATGCAAGAGAGAGAGGGATAAAGGTGGGTCTTCTCAAGCTTAATACAATATGGCCCTTTATGAGGGCTCAGGTGGAGAAGGTCTTAAGAACCTCAAAGACCATTATCGTTCCTGAGATGAATATGGGGCAGATTTCCAGAGAGGTTAAACGGGTCAATAAAGGTGATGCAAAGGTTTTTACCCTCAACAAAATAGACGGGACGATTATTACACCCCAGGAGATATTGGCCAGAATCAAGGAGGTATCTTGATGGCTGAAATAACCAAATTGATCCATAAATACTTGAGACATGACAAGAAATTTCCTCATGTCTGGTGTCCTGGTTGCGGGATTGGGATTATGTTAGGCGCCCTTATCAGGGCAATTGACCGGACTGGTTATACCAAGGATGAAATTGTTATGGTCTCAGGTATTGGTTGTACAGGAAGGCTACCAGTCTATGTCGATTTTAATACCCTTCACACTACCCATGGTAGGGCACTCACCTTTGCTACAGGTATTAAGCTTGCAAAACCGAGCCTTAAGGTTATTGTAATCATGGGCGATGGTGATGCGGTGGCAATTGGGGGGAATCATTTCATACACGCTGCCAGGAGGAATATTGACCTTACTGCAGTAATCCTGAACAACAGTGTCTATGGTATGACAGGTGGGCAATACTCACCCACAACGCCTTATGGAATGAAATCCACAACCACGGTATATTCTAATGTAGAGCAGGCCTTCAAGATATCAGAATTAGCAGTTACTGCCGGTGCAGTGTTTGTTGGAAGAGGGACAGTTTACCATGCAAAGCTTCTGGACAACCTGATGGAAAAGGCATTTTTAAAAGTGGGTTTTTCCGTTGTTGAAGTTATTGCCCATTGCCACACCCAATATGGAAGGCTAAACCGTATGGGTTCAGCAGTGGAGATGATGCAGTGGCAGCGGGATCATGCCGTGACTGTTGAGAAGGCTAACCAGATGAAGGAAGAGGAGCTAAAAGATAAGTTTCGGATAGGTGTATTGGTGGATAGAGAGCTTCCAGTCTATCAGGATGAGTATAATAAGATAAGACAGTGGTCTAAGGGGGTAGATAAAAAGTAGATATGGGTTTTCGTTACGATATTCGCTTGAGTGGTTCAGGGGGGCAGGGATTAATTCTGATGGGGATTATTTTAGCAGAGGCAGCCGGAATTTATGATGGAAAGTTTGTTGCTCAAACTCAGAGTTATGGACCGGAGGCGAGAGGAGGTTCAAGCAAGGCAGAAGTGGTTGTGAGCGATGAGGAGGTTGATTATCCCAAGGCGCTGAAGCTGGATCTTCTTCTTGCCATGAATCAAAAGTCTTGTGACGACTTTTATATGGATCTCAAACCAGAAGGCGTACTGATCGTAGATTCTACCTTTGTTACACAGGTTCCCACATCAAAGGCATACCAGATTCCCTTTACCAGGATTGCCCGGGAGAAGTTTAAAAGGGAAATGGTAGCAAACATCATTGCCCTCGGTGCAATTACAAAGTTAACCTCTATTGTTACGCCAAAGGCTATAGAATCTGCTGTCCTTGCAAGGGTGCCTGTGGGGACAGAGAAATTGAACCGTGATGCGTTAAGGGCCGGCATGACTGCAGCAAAAAGGTTTAAAAAGAATATTGCGCCCCAAACGGTTAGTGATTGGGCAGATGAAGATACATGAGTATCAGGCTAAGGCATTATTTAAAGAATATGGAATCCCAATTCCACATGGTAATTTAGCAAGAACCCCACAAGAAGCTTATCAGGCAGCAACAGATATCGGAACAAGCCCCCTTGTTCTTAAGGCGCAGATCCATGCTGGTGGTAGGGGTAAGGGGGGAGGAATAAAGATAGTTCATAGTCCAGGAGAAGCAGAGGAAATAGCTTCATGGCTCCTGGGGACAAGACTCATTACTCCGCAGACAGGTGAAGAAGGAAAGCCAGTGGAGAGCTTACTGGTGGAAGAATTGCTTGATGTGAAAAGGGAGATATATTTGGGTGTGGTTATTGATAGAGTGAAGGTATGCCCAACGGTGCTTGCAAGTGCAGAGGGCGGTATGGAGATTGAAAAGGTCGCAGCAGAGATACCCGAAAAGGTGTTTACCGAGGTGATAAATCCAGCAGTTGGCTTAAGGCCCTTTCAGGCAAACAGGTTATCCTTTTCTCTGGGGCTTGATGCATCGCTTGCACGAAAGTTCAGCGGGATTATTATAAATCTATATCGCCTTTTTATTGAGAAGGATTGCTCTCTTGCAGAAATAAACCCCATTGTAGTGACAAGGGGAGGGGAAGTAGTAGCCCTTGATGCAAAATTAAATTTTGATGACAACGCCCTTTTTAGACACCAGGAAATATCATCCTTAAGGGATACCTCTCAAGAAAACCCGCTGGAAGTAGAGGCATCAAAATATAACTTGAACTATATCAAATTAAAAGGCAATGTGGGCTGTATGGTTAATGGGGCAGGTCTGGCAATGGCAACGATGGATTTGATAAAACTGGTCGGTGCTGAGCCTGCAAATTTTCTTGATGTTGGAGGAGGGGCTACAGTTGAAATGGTTAAACAGGGCTTAAAAATTCTTCTTTCTGATGCGGATGTTAAGGTAGTTTTTATAAACATATTTGGCGGTATTTTGCGTTGTGATACCCTGGCGAAAGGGGTGGTTGAGGCTGCGGAGGAATTAAGAATTAATCTTCCTATGGTTATCAGACTGGAGGGGACAAATGTAGAAATAGGGCGTAAAATTCTTGCAGAATCAAACCTCTCCTTTACCGTGACCCAGGAGATGAAAGATGCGGCTGAGAAAGTAGTAACCGCACTTGCAACCTTACAATGAACGGATTGAAAATTGATTAATAACCAATCACCAATAATCAAGCTCCAAATAATTACCAATAACCAATCACCAAAAGTTTGGTTATTGACAATTGTGTATTGGATATTGTCTGGTTATTGAAATTTGATTATTGGTTATTCATTACAGAGGAATGTTTGAGCATTATCGTTGATGAACATACAAAAGTTGTGGTACAGGGTATTACAGGTAATGAAGGGGTTTTCCATACAAGACAGATGGCAGAGTATGGAACAAAGGTGGTGGCAGGGGTTACGCCAGGACGAGGGGGCCAGACATTTGATGGAATCCCTGTTTTTAACACTGTAAAAGATGCTATAAAGGTTACAGGGGCGAATGCATCAGCAATCTTTGTCCCCCCTCCTTTTGCTGCAGATGCTATAATGGAAGCGGTTGAAGCAGGGGTTGAAATTGTTGTATGTCTCACTGAAGGAATCCCCACCCTGGATATGATTGCTGTGAAACAGTATATGAAAGGAAAAAATATACAATTGATAGGTCCCAATACCCCGGGTGTTATCTCGCCGGGAAAATGCAAGATCGGGGTTATGGCTGGTTACATTCACATGCCAGGAAGGATGGGCATCACCTCGAGAAGTGGAACCCTCACATATGAAGTGGTAGCCCAGCTTACCAGAATGGGAATAGGTCAATCAACCTGTATAGGCATAGGAGGAGACCCGATTGTTGGTCTTTCTTTTGTAGATGTGCTTCAACTATTTGAGAATGATAAAGAAACAGAGGCAGTGGTAATAATTGGTGAGATTGGTGGCAGGGCAGAGGAGGAAGCAGCGGAGTATTTTAGTAAGTATATAACCAAACCTGTAGTTGCGTTTATTGCAGGTATTACAGCCCCGCCCGGAAGACGTATGGGTCATGCAGGTGCTATCGTATCCGGTGGGGTAGGAGATGCCAGGTCAAAGATCAAAACACTGGAAGAAGCAGGCATTACAGTGGTTAAAAATCCCGCGGAGATAGGAGAAACGTTAGCAGACGTGCTACGCACGATACATGATACATAATACACTATGCAGGATAGACAAGGGACGAAGGACGAGGGGTGCATTTTTCGACCGTCATAGTGATATAAGCTAATGGCGGGGGCGGTCATCTGTTGTCCAGGCGTAGAGGTTGTCCATCAGAGGGCTAATAATGAAGGTTATTGATTTTCATTTACATGTGGGTACAAAGGAACACTGGACGCCCTGGGTAATAGATTACTTCAGGCAGAACAATCCTTCTTACTATGAAAATTTTTCAGAAAATATTACGCCAGAGGGTGTTGCATCTTACCTTAAGACACAGGATGTGGATAGAGCAGTGGTGCTTTCAGAATATGCGCCAAAAGCCACAGGCGTTGTGACGAATGAATTTACATCCGAATTCTGCCGGAACCATAAGGAATTAATTCCTTTCGGGTCTATATGCCTGTATAATGGGATTGCCCTTGAGGAACAGGCTGAAAATGCGGTTAAAAATCTGGGGATAATGGGTTTCAAGATGCTTCCCACCTATGCCCATTTTTATCCAAACGATGAGAAACTTTTTTCCTTTTATGAAACGGTTCAGCATTTAAAGGTTCCATTAATATTTCATACTGGGACATCAATATTTAAAGGTTCGTTGGTTAAATATGGTGACCCGCTTTTCCTGGACGAAGTGGCTCAGGAATTCCCTCATATCAAGATTATTCTTGAACATGGAGGCCGTCCTTTCTGGTATGAGAAGGCATACTGGCTTGTAACACGTCATAAGAATATTTACATAGGGATAACCGGGATTCCTGCTAAACATCTTCTAAGGATTTTTCCAAACCTTGAGAAGTGTCAGGATAGGTTTATATTTGGAAGCGATTGGCCGGGTGTGCCTGATATTAAACCACTAATTGAAAGGGTATATGGCCTTCCCCTCAATAATGAGATTAAAGAAAGAATATTAGCAAAGAACGCCTTAGATGTACTTGGACTTTCTTGAACTTTACTATTGATACCTTGGTTTCTATAAAATAAAATATGTGTTATAATTAGTTTGTTTAGGATTAGAAAGAGAAAGTATTTAAGGGGAAGGTCAAATGGGTTTTGTAAGAGAAGCTGCTGTTAGTGGAACATTTTATCCAGATAACCCCAAAACCCTCCAGAGAGATGTTGAGAGCTACCTGAATAATGTTTTCCCTGATACGCTAAGAGGGGATGTCATCGGGGTTATTTCTCCCCATGCAGGCTATATGTATTCAGGGCAGGTTGCTGCTTATGGTTATAAGGCTATAATGAATAGGACATACGATACGGTTATCATAATAGCACCGAGTCACAGGATGTATTTTGATAGTGTGGCAATATTGGAGCAAGGAAGTTACAGAACGTCCCTTGGAATGGTGGATGTAGATGAAGAGATTGCGGTTGAGATTTTTAAAAAGGATAGGTTGGTAAGTCCCAATGTAGAAGCCCATAGAGGAGAACATTCACTTGAAGTTCAGCTACCTTTTTTACAGACTGTGTTGAAAAAGTTCAAAATTATCCCTTTGATCATGGGAAATCAGGCTTTTGATATATGTGAGAAATTATCAATATGTATATATGATGTTATAAAGGACAAGAATAAAAAGTTTTTAGTTGTTGGGAGTACTGACCTTTCCCATTATAATCCTTATTTTAATGCAGTGGAGCTCGATACTGTGATTGTGAAACATCTTGAAGATTTTGATACACCTGGTATGATAAAAGATTTAGAAAGTAATAAGTGCGAGGCCTGTGGAGCAGGTCCTATGGTCACAACCATGATGTTGTCAAAAAGGCTTGGCGCCACAAATGGTAAGGTTCTGAAATATGCAAATTCTGGGGACGTATCCGGGGATAAGAGCAGCGTAGTTGGTTATGTATCAAGTGTGTTTTATAAAAAACATGAACAATGAAGGAGCAGGTTTAACATGAGTCTTTCTGATGAGGAAAAAAGTCAGCTGAAACAAATGGCAAGGGATACAATTGAAGGTGTTCTTTTTGGCAAAAAGGATATATCTTATACAATACCAGAAGCATTGAAGGTGAAGGCAGGTGCTTTTGTTACACTTAAGAAAAAAGGCGAATTAAGGGGTTGTATAGGATATATAAGAGGTATTTTACCTCTTTATGAAACCGTGAAAGAAGTAGCCTTGCAGGCAGCCTTCCATGACCCGAGATTTGATTCGGTTGACATGGGTGAGTGGAACAAGATTGATTTAGAAATATCTGTGTTAACACCTATGAAGAAAATAAAAGATATAGAGGAAATAGAGGTAGGAGTACATGGTCTTTTTATTGAAAAAGGCTTGCATTCAGGTCTTTTGCTTCCTCAGGTTGCAACAGAAAATAAGTGGGATAAAATTACCTTTCTTGAGTATACATGTTACAAAGCAGGGCTTCCAAAGGATGCTTGGCAGTCTGAGGATACAGATATTTATATTTTCTCTGCAGAGGTATTTTAAAAGAACTTTTAAGGAGCAAAAGGATGATTAATAAGAACATGTCAATTGAAGAGGTTGTGAAAAGATACCCAGAAACCATCCCCATATTTGAAAGATATGGACTGGGTTGTGTTGGGTGTCAGGCTGCTCTTTTTGAGAATATTGAACAGGGTGCTGAAATTCATGGTATAGATCTCGAAGCTTTGATAAATGATCTCAATGGGGTAGCAAAAAAGGGTTGATGTCAAAAAAATCAGCTACCAGTCCCGCCTCCGGCGGGATCAGCGATCAGCCATTAAACTGGCAAGTCTTCAAGATAGCAAGCTAAAGTGCTGATTGCTGATAGCTATTGGCTGAATTTTTATGGGTAAAATATATACAGTAATTTTGGCTGCAGGCATCTCCAGCAGGCTTGGTTTCAACAAACTTACCTTAAAAATAGATGGACAGACAGTAATCCGGAGATCCATAGTCCCCTTTTTAACGGGGGGTATCGACAGGGTCTTTGTAGTCACAGGTCCTGAAGAGGATAGTATTAAGAAGGAACTTGAGGGGTTTACTCTAAAATTTATTGAGAACCCATACTATATGGAAGGCATGTCTACGTCAATAAAGGCGGCATTACCTTTTATTAGTGATGCGGATGGGGTATTTTTTCATCTTGGGGATAAACCGTTTGTTAAGCAAGAGACAATAAACCTTATGTTGGGTTTATATCAGAATGGTAATGTCAACATGGCTGTCCCAGTATATAAGAATGTAAAAGGGCATCCAGTGCTTATGTGTGTAAACCCATACATTGAAGAAATGAGGTTGCTTAAAGGTGATAAGGGCCTGAGGGAAATCATAGAAAAACATTTAAAGGATGTGTTATTTGTTGAAGGCGATGAGGGAAACGTATTCGATATTGATAATATTGAAGATGTAAATATTCTAAAAGAGAGAGGGTACAAAATTGAAGAAGGTTAAGATAGAAGAAGCTCTTGGAATGATACTTGCCCATGACATTACTGAAATCATACCCGGGGAGAAAAAGGATGTGGCATTCAGGAGGAGGGAAATCATAAAAAAAGAGGATATTGATAAACTTTTAGACCTTGGAAAAAGATATGTATATGTATTTGAGGGTGAGGTAAGGGGTGTCCATGAGGATGAGGCAAGCTTAAGAATTGCCAGGTCTATAATGGATAATAATATGGAGACTATCCCACCGAAAGAAGGCAAGGTGGGTATAAAGAGTAAGGTTAAAGGCCTTTTTTATGTGAGTGACAGGTATCTTTATGAAATAAACAGGATTAAGGATGTGCTTTTAAGCACTGTTCCCAATAGACATCCCGTGAAAGAAGGAGACATAGTTGCTGCAACAAGGATTATCCCCATCTACATAAAAGAAAGGGAATTAAAAAAGGTTGAAAGGGTAGGGGAAAAGGGTGTTATAAAAATAAGTCCATTTAAGTCCCTCAGGGTAGGTCTGGTAATCACCGGGAACGAGGTGTATACCGGCAGGGTAAAGGATGGTTCTTATGTTGTAGAGGAGAAACTGAAAGATTATGGGCTTGAGGTAATAGATAAAATGATAACCCCTGATGACATTTCTGCAATTAGGGATGCTATTTTTAAGCTTTTCAATAAGGATGCTGAAGTTGTCATAACGACTGCAGGGCTTTCTGTAGACCCGGATGATGTGACAAAAGAAGGGATAGAATCGACAGGGGCTAAGGTATTGTTCTATGGGACACCCGTTTTCCCCGGTGCCATGTTTCTTGTTGCACGCTTGAAAGGGAAATACATTTTGGGTGCACCTGCTTGTGTATATTACAACAGGTATACAGTGTTGGATATAATACTTACAAGAATTATGGCTGGAGAGAAAATACACAAGAATGACATGGTGAAGCTATCGTATGGTGGCTTGTGTTTGAATTGTGATGTGTGCCATTACCCTACGTGTTTTTTTGGAAAAGGACCATGATGGGAAGAAAAATTTCAAATTTCAAATTTCAAATTTCAAATTTAAAAATTGTCGTCAAGGGGGCGGGTGAGATGGCAACCGGTATCGCTCACAGGCTTTTTATGGCAAATATCCGTAATATTTTGATGACAGAGATACTAGAACCGCTAAGCGTGAGAAGAACTGTTGCATTTTCTGAAGCTGTATATAAGGGAGAAATGGATGTGGAAGGTGTTGAGGCAGAGCATACTGAGAGTTTTGATAATATTTTTGAGGTTTGGAAAAGAAATAAAATAGCTATAATGGTGGACCCTAAATGGAAGATTATTAAAGAATTAAAACCTGATGTTGTAATTGATGCTATCATGGCGAAGAGGAATACAGGGACGAAGAAAAGTGAGGCATCTCTTGTAATTGGTGTAGGACCTGGTTTTATAGCCCCTTCAGATGTTCACGTTGTTGTGGAAAGCAACAGAGGGCATAACCTTGGCAGGGTTATATACAATGGTTCTGCAGAACCTCATACAGGGATACCAGCACCTACTGAGGGGATTACCCATGAGCGGGTTCTCAGGTCACCACATGCCGGAAAGATAAAACACGTGAAAAAAATTGGAGATGAAGTTAAAAAAGGCGATGTTGTACTCTATATAAATGGGACACCTGTTCCCGCATCTATTAATGGTTTACTCAGAGGTCTTATTCGTGAGATAAATGTTGGAATAAATGAGAAAATAGGGGATATAGACCCGAGGGGAAAGAAGGAGTATTGCTTTACTATCACAGAGAAGGCAAGGGCTATCGGTGGGGGTGTACTTGAGGCAATTATGCACTTTGAGAACCAGTAGGTAGTAAACAGTAGGCAGTAAACAGTAAGCAGAAGGCAAGAGCTGCTTACTGCATACTCCTTAGTGCTTACTAAAATATGAACAGGGAGTTGTTGATGGACTTATACGGGATCATTGAACAATACATCAAAAACGGACAGAAAGGAATACTCGCGTCTATTATATACAGGGCTGGCTCTGCCCCGAGAGATGTGGGGGCAAAGATGTTTGTGGGTGAAGATGGAAAGGCTTTTGGGACCGTTGGTGGTGGCAGGCTTGAAGCTGATGCATACAAGGAAGCACTGGGCATGATGAAAAAGACAGAGACGAAGATACTGCATATCAGGATGGATGCCAGGACGATAGAAGAGGAAGGGATGCTTTGCGGAGGAAATGTAGATATACTTTTGGAACCAATACTCAAAAGGTATAGCGAGGTATACGAGGGAATTAGGTTACTTGAGAAAAAAGGGAAAAGGGGCATTGTTGTCACAAGGTTCGGACAGAATATCTTTTCCAAGACTCTTATTAGACAGGATTTAGAAATTATTGGCGATCCGCTGGACAGAGAAACCGTTGAGAGACTGAAAGATTATTTATATGAAAAGAAGCCTGTGGTCGTTGATGGGGAAGTGGTTGAAGCGATACAGGTATCTTCTCCATTATATATATTTGGAGCAGGACATGTGTCGCAGTTCCTTTCAAAGATAGCAAAAATAGTAGATTTTCATGTTACAGTGATTGACGACAGGGAAGAATTTGCAAATCGGGAGAGATTTCCCGAGGCCGATGAAGTGATCGTTGAAGATTTTACAAAAGTATTCAACCGTCTGGATTTCACAGGGGATGAGTATATAGCGATACTTACCAGGGGTCATAGATACGATGCAGAGGTGCTTGAGGAGTCCCTTAGAAAACCAGTAAAATATATAGGAATGATTGGGAGCAAAAGAAAGGTAAAGATGGTTTACGGCCATCTCAGGGAATGCGGTTTTGATGAAAAGACCTTAGATGGCGTACATGCACCTATTGGCATTCACATTAATGCTGAAACACCACAGGAGATAGCCATTAGTATAGTTGCAGAACTTATAAAAGTAAGAGGAGAGCAACAGGATGTTGGTTGACGAAATATTCCCTGATGAAAACACGGAAATAATAGAGCCTGATATAGAGAAAAGCCTGCCAACCCCTTTTGACCCTCTGAAGAAGTATCTCTCCGAGGTATCGAAATACCCGATTCTTTCAAGGAATGAGGAGTTGAGGCTTGCCATGAAGGTATACAAGCACAAAGACAGGGAAGCGGCACAAAAACTTGTTATTTCGAATCTCAGGCTTGTTGTAAAGATATCCCTTGAATATTATAGTACATACCTCAATATCCTTGACCTTATCCAGGAAGGAAATGTGGGATTACTTCATGCGGTGAAAAAATACAACCCCTATAAGGGTACGAAATTTTCAACCTATGCCTCCTTCTGGATAAGGGCTTATATATTAAAATATATCATGGATTCCTGGAGTCTTGTAAAGATCGGAACTACACAGAGTCAGAGAAAATTATTTTACAGGCTGAATAAAGAAAAACAGAAGCTCGAAGCCCTCGGGGTCTATCCCGCCCCTCAGCTTCTTGCGAGTACCCTTGATGTAAAAGAAAAAGAGATAGAGGATATGCAGAAAAGGCTGGCCTATACCGATGTTTCTCTTGAAGCCCCTCTTTATGAAGAGAGCGAAGATACTGTTATGGATATGATTAAAACGGATGAAAACATAGAGGATGTAATTGCAGACAAAGAAAGGGGCGAAATACTCTCAGGAAAGGTCATGGAATTCAAAAAAACACTTAACGAGAAAGAGGTATATATATTTGAGAAACGTATAATGGCTGAAGAACCTATGACCCTTCAGGAGATAGGAGCTAAATTTAAAATTTCACGGGAAAGGGTCAGACAGATTGAGAAAAAAGTTTTGAACAAATTCAAGGCAAGATTTAAAGGAGAGCTTAAAGAGCTCGATTATTAATAGTTTATTTTTTAGCCATCAGCTATTAGCTTTCAAAAATACTGCATACTCCTTACTGCATACTGCTTACTTTATCTTTCTGATAATGTCTCTGACATCAAAATGCTATCAGTTGTCCGAGCCTGAGACTTAATGTGCTATAGTATGAGCTGAATAACAGCACGCCAATAATTATTAATAGTATTCCCATAACCTTCATGGAATAACGCACAATGTGACTAAATTTTTTTAAAAGAGTAAACAATCTATCAAAGATAAGAGCAGATATAATAAATGGTATGGCGAGACCCAGGGAGTAAAGGCTTAAAAGGTAAATGCCTTCCAGTATGTTTTGTGTGGTTGAGGCTATGATAAGTATTGAGGAAAGGGCAGGCCCAACACATGGTGTCCAGCCGACAGAGAATGTTATTCCTACAATGAAAGATCCCAGGAGGCCTACAGGTTTTTCCTTTAAGTGGATGATTTTTTCATGATTTAGCATGGGTATTCTTATGATGTTCAGGTAATATAACCCCATTAGTATCAGAATAAGCCCCCCGAATCTCATAATATATGTCTGATATGTGGATAAAAATTTTCCGATCAGCGAGGATGATATGCCCAGCGATACAAATACAACAGAAAATCCAAAAATGAAGGATATGGAATGTATTAACACGATTTTTCTGTATTTTTTAAATTCAAGTTCATTATAATTATCAAAGGTTATGCCGCTTATGAAGATAAGGTATGAAGGGACAAGTGGTAAAATGCATGGGCTGAAAAAGGACAGCATACCTGTTGAAAAGGCTACAATGCTGGTGAAGTCAATAAAGGAGATGAGACCGGTAAAAATCATTGAAGCTATAATATTTGTTTTTCTGTAGGGTTGTCAAATGAAATATGCCTCTATTGATATTGGGACTAATACTGTTTTGCTTTTGATAGTTGATGCAGGTAAAGATGTGCGGGATGTCCTTGACATATCTACCATTACAAGGTTGGGGGAGGGTTTAAAGAAAAGGGGCAACCTTTCGAAAAGGGCAATGACACGGACATTCTCAGCCTTAAAAAACTATAAAGAACTTGCGGAAAGACATGGGGTTAAGGGTGTTTACTGTGTGGGAACGAGTGCTCTGAGGGAAGCAAAAAACAGTGAAGCCTTTTTAAGGCTGGTGAAAGATAAACTGGGTATCTCCATCAGAGTAATAAGTGGGTACGAAGAGGCTTATTATACGTATCTTTCAATAAAACATGATGAGCGGATGAAGGGAGAGCAGTTCATCATCATTGATATCGGTGGTGGAAGCACAGAAGTTATAAAGGGTAATAGAGAGGAATTTACAAATTTTGTCTCCTTACCAATAGGTTCTGTGAAACTAACCGAGATGTTTGTCAGGCATGACCCTCCAGAAGATAATGAAATTGCATCTTTAACAGGTTTTATCAGAGAAACAATTTCATTTCCTTTTGATGGAAAGAATTGCAGGGTCATAGGAACTGCCGGTACAATAACAAACCTTGCGAGTATTATTCTCGGCCTTGAAAATTATGACAAAAGCAGAATCCATGGCCTTAATATATTGTATAAAGATATTGGAGGTGTGATAAAGAGATTGAAGGCTATGACAACACCTGAAAGAAGGGCAATCAGGGGCATGGAGAAGGGTAGGGAGGATATTATCCTCCAGGGTATTATTCTTTTGAAAGAAATTATGTCGTACTTCAAAGCGGATGAGATAATCGTAAGCGCAAATGGCGTGCGGTATGGGGTTATTTATGAAAAGCTGGGATCCCTTCTCCAATAGGATATATTCTGTGGTTTGATATTCCCTTTCTTAAGAAAAAGAAGCGATTCGTAAGCTTCCAATATAATTACAGAAAAAGTAATTTATTTGCAATGTTTTTAGGCATCAATTCCTTGACAAACCACCCTTACCAATTATAAAATGGGATCATATGTAGAATAAGGTTAAAAAATAAGTTATGTGAATGAATAGAACCAAATGAAAGAAATGAAAGTCACTAAGGACCAAAAAGACAATTGGCCGTCTTTCAAACAAATTTACGATTGTTTGAGACATTATGGGCCTGCCACATGCGTATCATCCAGAGGAACAAAATATACCGTTCGTGCTGAAATCACCGCTGGCCGCCCGACAATCATAGGCTGCCCACGTACCGGAGAAGTGAGGATCCATGAAGACTGCTGGGGACAGCCCCTTACTTGCCAAAGGACGAGGGCTGGCGGAATTTATAACGGCGATCCATCAATTTTTGACTGGTTCAACAAAAAAGCCGATAAGGCCACATAATGATTGGTAGGTATATGAAAATAGGGGCATTTGAATTCAGATACATATGTGCTATCGACCCGGAGCGAAATCTGGACGGTTCTGTAAAGCAGTACATGCCACAATCAAGGTACAAGAACAAGAACAATTTGTCTCTGAACAGCTACGGGAAAGGCCCATTTTGTAGGTTTAAGACACCAAACGGCCACAAGGTAAGCGGTGTATATGCCGTTGTCGTTGAAGGAGAACTCAAATATATTGGGGAGTGTTTGAATCTATCGTCACGTTACAATATGGGCTACGGAATCATATCCCCGAGGAACTGTTACGTGGGTGGACAAGAAACAAACTGCCGATTTAATAATCTGATATATCAGGCAGCCGACGCAGGCCGTAAAATATCTCTGTGGTTCATTCCAACCAAGGACTATAAGGCTATCGAAAGTAAGTTGCGGATTTCTGAGCAGGCTGAGTGGAATAGAATTTGATTAGTATTACATAACGAAACAATGCAGCCGATCGCTTGCAGCTCCGGCTGATTTTTGTGTTATATGCAACAATTACTTAAAAATACGAGGAATGAATTGTCTGATCTATCAATAATTGCCCCTATATGGCTTACTGAGTGGATGGAAGTACACAAGATTACCTTATGGGGTGCGGCAGATCTTCGGGATTTTTCCACACCCCAGGATGAAACAGGACAAAGATTTCCTTTCGCTCTTTCATGGGCTATTCCAATGAACCCCCAAATAATGGTCAGTATCCAGAATGGGCCTAACCAAACATACGTTGATGAATATGCCAAAGTGAACAATCATATCAATGAATTATCAGCAGCATTAGCAGCCGAAATCAAAGTCAGAGGTTTTCGATCCAAACCGCTGGCGGCTTCGGATCGTACCGATACGGTTAATATCAAAGGGGATTTTCCCCACAAAACAGCAGCAACAAGAGCAGGGTTGGGCTGGGTAGGTCGTCATTGTCAACTTATAACGCGCCCGTTCGGATCATGGATTCGATTGGGAACCGTTTTCACCGACATTAAACTTCCGTGTGGGCCGCCAAAAGAGAGAAACTTCTGCGGTCGTTGTACACGCTGCGTAGAAGCCTGTCCTGCAAAAGCATTGAAAGGCAACGCATGGTATCCGGGATTGCCACGTGAAGAGATATTGGATGTTTGGGCATGTGATCAATGGAAAAAGGAACACTACTTTCATTATCACAGTGGGCATAACTGCGGAATTTGCTCAGCAGTCTGTCCCCATGGATTAAGAGTGCTGAAAAAGAAGTCTGATAAAACATAAGATTTTGTATATACAATCAATATGCATATAACAAGCCGCTTGAGTGGACGGCAAAAACACCACCACTCAGCTTAATCGTTATGCCATGGTCGATCATATCTATAATTCATTGTTGGAAAAAATGGGGGTGAATCATGTCTTCTTTAAAGTTAACCAAAACCGAATTTTGGGAAGGGGTTAGCGGCCTACACTCAAAGGGCGAGAGATTTTACTCACTTGTACGGAATGTAAAAATGGGGTCAGGCTTTGAAATATAA
>JAPLKF010000104.1 GCA_026388215.1 Pseudomonadota bacterium
GGAAGCAAATCCAGATTTTAAAAATGATATCGATAGGCTTTTTGAAGAAGCAGTCGAGTTAAAAAAGATATTTTCCACCATTGCAAATAAGGTTTCAGGAGGAAATACTACCCGGTAATTTTATAACTTTGTTTTTTGACATTTTAAAGTTTGGAGCTTGTAATTTGATTATTGGAATTTAATTATTTTGGTTATTGAATTTTATTTGGTTATTTTTGACATTTTAAAGTTTGGAACTTGTAATTTGGTTATTGGTTATTGATTTATATCTATCTCGTACTTCTTTACCCTGTACCACATGCTCCGCTCTGATATGCCGAGGAGCTTTGCTGCCTTTGCCTGCGATCCCTGTGTCTTTTTCAGGGCATCAATAATCATGTTCTTTTCGAGCTCAGAAATCGCATTATCCAGGGATGTATCAGAATAGGCTCCACCTGTAAGCACATATTCACCCTTTAAATGGAGAGGCAGGTCATCACGCGTGATGCGGTTCCCCTCACACATAACAGCAGCCCTTTTTATTACGCTTATCAACTCCCGCACATTCCCGGGCCATCCATAATTCATAAGCACTTCTAATGTATCCTCAGTAAGGGTTGTTACAGAACCTGATTCACTTGCAATACCAAGCAATACATTATCTATAAGCAAAGGAATGTCCTCTTTTCTCTCTCTCAAAGGGGGGATATGGATAGGCATCTGAGACAACCTGAAGTAAAGGTCTTCTCTGAATTTACCTTCTTTTATCTCATTCTCCAGGACACGGTTCGTTGTTGAGATAATCCTTACATCTACGCCGTATATTTTTGTAGAGCCTAAATGTTCTATCTCCTTTTTTTCAACAACCCTCAAAATTTTTGCCTGAAGATAGGGACTCATCTCGCCAATTTCGTCAAGTACGGCCGTTCCAGAGTCAGCAACCTCAATCTTTCCCTTTTTCTGCTGAACTGCACCGGTGAATGCCCCCTTCTCGTACCCAAAAAGCTCGCTTTCAAGCAGGTTGTCAGGGATTGAGGCGCAGTTTACTACGACAAATTCCCCTTTCCTCTTTGACAAATTATGGATGAGTTTTGCAATTTCCTCCTTACCTACACCTGTCTCCCCGGTAATAAGAACTGTTAAATCTGAGTTTGCAATCTTCTCCACATTTCTGAAAATATCCTTCATATTTTCAGTGCTTCCTACAACCCCATGAAATACGAAATCCTTTAGTTCTTTTTCTTTTAACTGCTTTACCTCTTGTTTTAAACTTCTTGTCCTGAGAACCCTTCTCACCATAACCTTTAAATCATCAAGGGGGATTGGTTTTACAAAGAAGTCTGTTGCCCCCTTTTTTATTGCTTCGAGGGCATTCTTTTTTGTCCCATAGGCGGTAATAATGAGGATGGGAATATCTCTCTGCCTTTTTAAATCATCTATCGCAGTAAGTCCATCCATACCAGGTAGACTGATATCCATAATCACAAGGTCTATGCCATTACTTATTTTTTTCGTGGCATCTTCATAAGATGAGAAGGATTCTACAGAATAGCCCTCTCCTTTCAACGCCTCTTCTAAAAAAAACCTTACCCCAGGGTCATCTTCGACGATAATGATCTTTTCACTCATGGCATTGAAACCTTGTAGGGTTCGAGGGGTCCAGGGGTCGAGGATTCCAGTGCGTTAAAGACACTCGAACCCTTGGCCCCTTGAATCCTTGAATCCTGCTTTTTATAATCCACTTGAACCCTGGAACCCTTGAATCCTAGAACCCTGAGTTTTTTGCATCCCTTCACCTCTTCTTTTCCAGAGATTTGATAAGTGCTTTAAGCATTCGCTCAATATCCCCGATGTTCATCTGAATTTTGTTCATATTTTCAGCAGCAATGTAACCCAAATCAATAGACAACAGTATCTGAGTTTCTAATTCACAAATAGAGCCATAAGCAATGTAAAGTGAATGTATATACTCAGGGGTTGTTTTCCTGCCGTAGCCTTCAGCAATATTCGATGGAATTGATACTGCAGCTCTTCGTATTTGTGATGTTAATCCATACCTTTCATCATCTGGAAACAACTTTGTCAATCTATATATTTCAAGACAGAGTTGATAAGACTTCTGCCACACTGTTAATTCCTTATAGTTTTTTAACACCCCTTGACCCCTTGAATCCTTGAACCCTCGAATCCTGTTCTTTTATAATCCACTTGAACCCTCGACCCCTTGAGTGCTCGAACCCTGCTCTTTTGGTAATATAATTTCAAAGGTTGTTCCTTCTTCCCCACTTTCCACCTTTATATCGCCATTATGCAACTTGACGTTTTTCTTACTTATAAAAAGCCCGAGACCCCTACCGCCCTTCTTCTTTGCGAAGAATGGTTTAAATAATGACCTGAGATCATCCTCTTCAATTTTTGAGCTTTTATTGTAAACAGACACACTGATAGAGCCATTAATTGATGTCTTGATAATAACCTGGCCCCCGTTTTTCTCATACTCATACGCATTTCTTACAACATTATAAATCGCCTGGTATATCTTTGTTCTATCCCCAAAATATGGGAGGTTTTTAGTCTTTTGAAATTCACTCATTACGTCAACAAATTCTTGGTGCAGATTATCTCTGACCTCCTCTATGAGGTCATTCACATCAAAGGCTTCCTTTGTAAGCTCATTGTCAGTAAAGTCAAGGAGTTCGCTTGTGAACTTATCAATCTTTTTTGCTGCCTCAAGCATTGTATCAATGTATGATCTTTGAGAACCATCCTCAATCTTTTGCTTTAGTAGTTCGCTCATACCCGTTATTGTGTTCAAAGGATTCCTCACCTCATGTGCAACCATAAGGGACATATACCCAAGGGGAATAATGTAGTCGAGTTTATCCACATCCATAATGCCCTCTTTCCCCTCTTCTTCCCCCTTCTTTTTTACAAATTCCACCAGTGTCTCTATCATCTTATAAACCTCTATCATCTGGCCTTTTTCTTTCCTCGATTCTTCGAACCTGACCAGTTTCTCAGCCCTTTTTACCAGCTCGAGTACAGGACGTGTCATGGCAAGAATCACAACAAGGGAACATAAAGATGAGAAAAGGGAAGCCCCGAATACCCACAATGAAACTACTTTAGATTGTCTTATCATATTTGCAGCAACAACTCCCGAGAGAAGGCTTGTAAGGAATACAACCAGCGGGATGATTGTATTCAAACTGTATCTTAGATTGCTGGGGTCTTTAAAAAAATTTTTCAACCTCCTCCCCTCATTGCACCCATCATGTTCCACCAGGGCATAAATATGGCAAGGGCAAGGAATAATACCATGATTGAAAGACCAGCGGTAAGTATCGGTTCTATCCACGCTGAGAGTCTGTTCACCGAATAGGTAACCTCCCTGTCATAATGTGTTGATATCTCCCTCAGCATCTCTTCAAGGGAACCTGTCTCTTCACCTGTTGAGACAAGGTGTATCACAAGGGGAGGGAAAATCTTAGCATCCCTCATCGGTCTTGATATACCCCTTCCCTTCTCTATCTTTACACCAATCTCAAGTACCTTTCTTGCAATAAAATTATTTCCAACTGTCCTCGACACAATTTCCAATGTTTTTACAATAGGGACACCGGCTTTCACTAAATTCTCGAGCGTAAAAGCAAACCTGCCCATACATATCTTCAGAATAATAGGGCCGATAAGGGGAACTTTTAACTTAAGATTGTCAAACAGAAAAGAACCCCTCTCTGTTCTTATGTATAGAAAGAAAAGAACTATTATTGCAATAAGTCCACTTATTACAAACACACCATATGCACTCATAATATCATTGATAAATATGAGGATCTGCGTTGGAAGGGGCAGGGCAACCTTTGAGCCTTTAAACAAAGGAACAAACTTTGGCACTACAACGTTTATAAGGACAATAAAGGCTATCACAAGGGTACCGATTACAAACATCGGGTATCTCAGTGCAGATTTTAACATTTCTTTTGTCCTCATCTGGAACTCCAGCACCCCGGAAAGCCTTTCTAAAACCTCCTCGAGAGAACCACCCAGTTCCCCTGCCCTCACCATACTTGTATATAGTTCCGGGAATATACCTTTGTGCTTCGAGAGGGCATCTGAAAAACTCTGACCCCTATCAACGTCCTGACAGATTGTCCTTATTGCTGCCTTAAGCCTTGTGTTTGATGTCTGTTCTTCAAGGGCCTTAAGCCCGGAAATCAGCGGGATACCAGCCCTTACAACGGTCTGTAATTGCCGTGTAAAAAATACAAGGTCATCGTATTTTACCCTTTGAAATCTCACAAAAATATCATCAAGGGAAGATAATCCACGTCCTATTTCTGACGCTGAAACGGGAAAAAGCCCCATTGCGTCGAGCTGCTGATACACCGCTTGTTTGCCATCACCATCTAAGGTTCCTGTTATCAGGGAACCCTTTTCATCCCGTGCTCTGTATGTAAATGTACCCATATATACCTTAAAAAGTTAATCTACCTGCGCTGCGGTCAAGGCCTCTTCCAATGTTGTTACACCAAAAAGTGCCTTCATTATTGCATCATCCCGTAACAATCTCATCCCTTTCTCTATCCCCTTCTTCCTTATCACATCGCTTGAAGATTTGTTAACAACAAGTTCCCTTAATTCATCATCCAATACAAGGATTTCAAACACACCTACCCTGCCTCTATACCCCTTGTATTGACATGAAGGGCATCCTTTACCCCTGTAAAGCAAAACATTTTCGTTTATATTAAAACTTTTGTGGATTGAAGGTGGTGGATAATACGATTCCTTGCACTCAGGGCAGACTCTCCGGATTAATCTCTGCCCAATTACACATGAAACAGAAGATGCGACAAGGAAAGGTTCAATTCCCATCTCAATCATCCTTGTTAAAGCACTGGGGGCATCGTTTGTATGCAGGGTAGATAAAACAACATGACCGGTAAGCGCCGAATGAATAGCTATTGTTGCAGTTTCCGTGTCCCTTATTTCACCTATCATGATGATATCCGGGTCCTGCCTTAACATTGACCTTAAACCCGTATCAAAGGTAAGCCCTGCCTTTGGATTTACCTGAGCCTGAGTAAGGCCCTCAACAGTATACTCAACCGGGTCTTCTATAGTAATTATGTTCTTCTCGGGGGAATTAATATAGTTCAAGATAGCGTATAATGATGTGGATTTGCCGCTCCCTGTTGGTCCTGTTGAAAGTATAAACCCATAGGGTCTTTTAAGCACATTCTTCAATTTCTCACTATCGTCGTGGAGTAACCCCAGCTTATCAATTCCATAGAGAGACGTACTCTTATCGAGAAGACGAAGTACTGCCTTTTCTCCATGTATTGTGGGGAATGTCGAAACCCTGACGCCAAACTCTCTCGTGCCCTCTCTTATATTAAACCTTCCATCCTGGGGGATCCTTGTTTTTGCTATATCAATCCCCGAAAGTATCTTTATCCTTGAGACGATGGCAAGAAACATGCTCTTATCTGGTGAGGGTATGGCCCTTAACCTTCCATCAACCCTCATCCTTACCCTCATAGTCCTCTTATAGGGCTCTACATGTATGTCACTTGCACTATCAGCTAATGCCTGTGCAAGAAGGCTGTTCACAAATCTCACCACAGGCTCCTCTTCTGCCATGTCAACAGATATCCTCTCGTCTTGCTCTTCCTCCTCTTCTTCTTTTATAAGGGTTACCTCGTCTTTCCCTTTCATTCTCTCTAAGGTTTCTTCAACGATGGTTTTTATCCCATAATACTTCTCAAGGGCCCTTTTCAGCTCACCCTCTGTAACTATAAGCGGTTCCGTTTCCATCCTTACAATCCTTGCTATCTCGTCCATCGCATCTATGTCGAGAGGGTCAACCATTGCAAGTTTCAATACATTGAAGCGCTTCTCAACAGGGATAGCCATGCAGTTCTTCGCTGTATCAACAGAAATCAATTTTATTAAATTTTCCTGTATGTTTACCTCATCGAGATTCACAATGGGTATACCAAGCTGCCTGCT
>JAPLKF010000105.1 GCA_026388215.1 Pseudomonadota bacterium
CAACAGGGCAATTGAACTCGGTCACAAGGTTCATCCAGAATTTTTAGAGCTTCTGAAACAGTACAGAAAATAATTAGTTGACGGGTCAATCTTCAAATTCTTATTTTGCAATAATCTTCATTTTAAGATATAAAAGAACTAAAGATTATGCTAAAAAACATCAATAGAAAAGATATATACAACATCTTAACTTCAAAACATCTCATCTCAGAAAAACAAATCATAGAAATCGAGCAAAGCAGGGCTTCTTCTCAAAAAGAAATAGAAGATATAATTCTGGATATGCATATCTTGTCTGAAGAACAATTTTTAAAAACATTGGCAGACTACTTAGAAATAGAATTTGTTAAGATAGACCCTCTGGAAATAGATTTTGGTGTAGTTACAGAAACAGTACCTGCCAAATTTGCTAAAGCCTATGGATTTATACCAACAAAAAAACAGGATGATATATTGACAATCGCTGTTTCTAACCCGTTCTTACAATATCCATTCTATGACATTGAAAAAATCACAGGATTAAAGGTTAAAATCGTTCTTTGCACAAGACAAAATATAAAAAGTGTATTTAATATGACCTACGGCTTGAGGGATTCGTTATCCGCTGCAGAACAGGAAATGATACTCAAGGGAAAAATCAGCACTGTAGATCTGGGGAATCTGGAACGCTTGAATAGAGACCTACAAATTTCAGGTAACCTAGACCATTTCTCACAGCCTATCATTCAATCGGTAAACCATCTTTTTTATTATGCCTTCGACCAGAGAGCAAGTGATATTCATCTTGAACCAAAAAGGGACTTTAGTGTCGTTCGTTTCAGAATTGACGGGATTTTGCACAACGTTTATATGCTTAAAAAGGTGATTTACAATGCCATAATTTCTCGAATCAAGATTATGGCTGGTATAAATATTGCGGAAAGGCGTCGTCCGCAGGACGGCAGGATAAAAATCATTCACAAAGAACAAGAGATAGAGCTTCGTGTTTCTACAGTCTCAACTGCATTCGGTGAAAAGGTGGTATTGAGGATATTTGACCCTGACATCTTGCTGCAAGATATCGATGCACTGGGATTTTCTCGTAAAGATTCAGCACTATTTGATGAATTCATCCATCATCCATACGGAATAATACTGGTAACAGGGCCAACCGGAAGCGGTAAAACCACAACTTTATATTCTGCTTTAAATAAAATCAGCAGTACCGAGATAAATATCTGTACCATTGAAGACCCAATTGAACTTGTCCATGAAATGTTCAATCAGGTGGCTGTGAATCCACAGATTGACCTGACCTTTGGAAGTGTTTTACGAACCATGCTCAGGCAGGATCCTGACATTATTATGGTTGGCGAGATCCGTGATACAGAAACAGTCCAGAACGCTATCCAGGCTGCACTTACCGGGCATCTTGTTTTCAGTACACTCCATACAAACGATGCTCCAACGGCAATCACGCGTCTCATTGATATGGGTGGGCAACCATTTTTAATTGCTTCTACATTGATAGGCGTAGTGGCACAACGTCTGGTCCGAAAAATATGCCCGCATTGTAAGGTATCATTTGAGGTGAAAGAAGAAGACCTGAAGAAAACACTGGAAGTTGACTTGAATAAAAAAAGGAATATCATATTGCATAGGGGTAAGGGCTGTCTTGAATGCAGGGGAACAGGGTACTTAGGCAGAACAGCCGTTTTTGAAATAATGAAAGTAAATGATGATATTCGTGAATTAGCAAAAAACAAAACACCTTCTAATGAAATCCGCAAAGCAGCCTTGAAAAACGGTATGGTTACGCTCCGGGACAATGTATTAAAGAAACTTTTCAAAGGTATAACCACAACCGAAGAAGCTGCGAAAATAATAAAGGGGATTTAAAAGGTTTAATCAGCAGTACTTTCACATAAAGCATGCAACCATATGTTCTTTGTTACCCATAAGCTTCGGGGTCTCTTTAATGCACCTCATGTCTCTCCTGTCACATCTTGGATAATAATGACAACCACCTTCGAATGTTTGCACCTCATCGCCTTCCCTCCTGGTAAATTCACCTTTAATCGAATCAATGAGCATTTTCGTATAAGGATGCAAGGGTCTATAAAAAACCTCTTCTTTTTGTCCTATTTCAAGAACCTTCCCTTTATACATAACCATAATCTCATCAGAAATAAATCTCACAACATTAAGGTCATGGGAAACAAACAACATAGATATATCAGCACTTTCTCTGATGTCAATAAACAGGTTGACTATCTGCGCCTGTATCGATACATCCAGAGATGAAACAGGTTCATCGGCTATAACGAGAATCGGATCCGTTGCGAGCGCCCTTCCTATTGCCACTCTCTGCCTCTGACCTCCACTCATCTCATGGGGATATTTATTCACGAAATCCTCATCAAGCCCAACACTTTTGAAAATCTCCATCACTTTATCCCTTACATCCTTCTTGGGAACAATATTATGAAACAAAATAGGTTCTGCTATTGTCTCATATACCTTCTTCCTTGGATTTAAAGATGAATAAGGGTCTTGAAAGATGATCTGCATATCCTTTCTTAACCCTTTGAGTTCATTTCTTCCCATGTTTCCCAGGTTGTTTCCTAAAAATGTCACTGTTCCGTTATCCGGTACTTCAAGCAGCAACACACATCTCGCCAAGGTGCTCTTTCCTGAACCACTTTCACCAACAACACCTAAGGTTTTCCCTTTCTCAAGTTCAAATGATACGTCATCAACTGCCTTTATTATCTCTCTTTTTATTGAGAAGGCTGTTTTCCTTACTTCGTATATCTTTTTTAATTCTGATACAGATAACACCTTACCCATCTCTCATCCTTTA
>JAPLKF010000106.1 GCA_026388215.1 Pseudomonadota bacterium
TTTGAGGAGTAATCGGGTAGGCGGCTACCACCTCAACCCTTGCAAGTTTTGCTGCAATAGATGCGGCTATCGAGACCTCTATACCCTTCTTTGCATTCATCGTTCTTCCTCCACCATCTTGATTGCCCCTGGTTTACATTCCTTCGCACATATACCACAGCCCTTACAATAGTCGAGATTGGCGGTATAAAGACCATCGTTTGTTTGATAGATTGCCGCATCAGGGCAATAAAGCCAACAGAGACCACATTTTATACACTTTGCATCATTCCATATAGGTTTCTGGGAACGCCAATCCCCTGTTTTATATTCCCTTGCACTTCCAACTTCTTCTATCACACACCCAACATTCAGTTCATGCCATTTGTATTCATCCATCGGTTTAGCCATATAAGGTCCCCCTCCTGTATTTAAAAACTATTAGGAAATATTTGTCAAGAAAATCACAAGGACTTATCTTACAATTTTTTAAATATGGTTTTCTCATGTGAATGTTTATTGGTGTCAATACTACTTTACTATACGCTGATACTTGGGGTCTTCCCATTCTAAAATCACCTTTCCCTGTATTTCTGATATTATGTCATCTGTCAGGTGTCTGAACCTGCCCTGCCCATTAAGGTAATCCGTAACGGGTGCTAATGGTTCTGTACTATATGTAATCCTGTACCTGCCATTTTCAACTTGTGCGAATATTATTAACATAGAGTGTTGAATTTTCATATAAAAAAAGAAGCATTTCCAGAAGAAGTTAATAGGGAAGTTGAAAATGTGGGTGCAAAGGTTCTTGCTCAATACGTAGTCTTGGGACAGTATGATTTTATTGAAAAAATGACCTGAAGAAAGACAGTGAATAGTCCCGTATTAACTTTTACCGCTTTTAAATCATTGACATTCCACATTTATTAATTTTAAATTTACACAGTGGGATTCCTTACATATAAAGATGCAGGGGTAGATGTAAACAAGGCTGATGAATATCTAAATAGCATAAAACATAGAATACAGAATACATTTAATTCCCTGGTTCTAAACCCGATAGGAGGGTTTGCTGCATTAACCGAGATCCCGAAGGATTATAAAAACCCTGTCCTTGTTAGTTCCACAGATGGCGTTGGCACCAAACTAAAAATTGCATTTAACTCTGATAAACACGATACTGTTGGAATTGATCTTGTAGCTATGGGTGCCAATGATATCCTGACAATGGGGGCAAAACCATACTTTTTTCTCGATTATTTTGCCTGTGGTCGAATAGAAGAAAAGGTTTTTAAAGAAGTTATCACGGGTGTATGTGAAGGGTGTAAAATGGCTGGATGTGCCCTTATAGGAGGAGAGACTGCAGAAATGCCTTCTTTTTATAAGGAAGGAGAATATGACCTTGCTGGATTTATAGTAGGTTTTGCTGAGAAAGAAAAAATTATAGATGGTTCAACGATAAAAGAAGGTGACATGGTTATTGCATTAGCTTCAAGTGGCTTGCATAGCAACGGGTTTTCCCTTGTAAGAAAGGTTCTTTTTGAGGTTCATAATCTAAAAGTAGAAGATAAAATTGATGGTATTGATGGGAAGTTGTATGAAGAGTTGTTAAAACCGACAAAGATTTACGTAAAGCCTATTCTCAACATTCTTGAAAATTTTAAGATAAAAGGCATGGCTCATATTACAGGTGGAGGCTTACCGGGCAATATAAAAAGAATCATTCCAGAAGGTCTTATGGCAGAGATTGACCTTTCCGAAGAGAGGATTCCTTATATTTTTAAACTCATTATGAAATTGGGAAATGTACCAATTGAAGAGATGTGCTCCACATTCAATATGGGTATAGGGTATGTAATTGTAATCGAAAGGGATGATGAGCAAGTAATTCTTGAGAAACTTATAAGCTTAGGGGAAAAAGCCTTTAGGATAGGCCATATTAAAAGGTCTTCAGACAACGAAAAAGTACACATCATAATATAAACACGCCATCCTCATACCATGAGATTCAATAAATCTACAAACAAACCACCGCATTCACATCTTGAATCTATATCCTGATTTAGTGGAACAATTCTGTCTTTAAAACAATTCAAACACCTTATTAGTCTTTTTGTACCAGACATTTTACCCCGTTTGGCGATTGGCTTTCCTTCTATTTCAAGTACTGGTTGATAGGGTTTTATTATTGTGCCTTCTTTCATAGCGCGTATCTTTCGGACTCTTTATTCAAAAAATAATAATGCCTTTATAAGTTTATACTACCTTATCATTTTTTAAAGGACACACATCACATATGGGCACTTTTTTACAATAACTCTGGCATAGACAAACAATTAATGCATGAAACTCGTTGAATATATATGTATCCAATGGGAGGTTTTCCATAAAGTATCTCTGAATATCATTATAATTACCTTCTCCATTGGTGAGGTTATGATTTTTTAAAAACCTTTTCGTATACGCATCCACTACAAAAACAGGTTTATTCAGGGCATATAGTAAGATGCTATCTGCTGTTTCATATCCTATTCCCTCTATACTGAGTAATAGTCTTCTCAATTCTTGGGCTGGCATAATTGATAGATTATCGATGCTTCCGTTAAAGTCATCATGAAGCATGTTGATGAAATTTTTTAACCTTTTGGATTTAATATTGAAGAATCCTGCAGGTTTTATGATCTCACCCAGTGTACCTATATCTATTTTATATAATTTTTCTATATCTAATATCTTTTCCCTTTTTATATTTTCTATTGCTTTTTCTACGTTTTTCCATGAAGTTGTTTGTGTGAGGATAGCCCCTATAATGACTTCAAGTTGTGTTTCCGCGGGCCACCAGTTTCTCTTACCAAAGTCAGCAAGAAGTATATTAAATATTTTCAGTAATCTTTGTCTTGTGGTCATCGTCTCTCATGAAGAAAACCATGTGCATCAATGCCAGTAAATCCTTATTTTCTCTAAAGATTCTTATATCAATCCTTCCGATCTTTTTACCCCTGTGAGTTAATCTTGCCTCTGCAAAAACAGTATCACCCTCATCAGCACCTTTCATATATTGAATTGAAGATTCGACTAAAACTGCTTTCTTGCCAAGACTGTTACCGCATGCTCCCCCCACCTGGTCTGCAAGGGTAAATAAAATTCCGCCATGGGCATTACCAAAAATATTTATATGTTCCTTTTTCAATTTAAGCTTTCCCTTTGCTATTCCCTCTTTTACTTCGTACACCTCTATTCCAAGAAGCTTACCCACGTTACAATTATTAAAAATGTTTTTTATATACTCTTCATGCATGGTATTACCACCCCTGATAAAAAACTTTTACCATTTAAGTAGTTTGCTAAAACTATTTTTTATTAACATATCATATTTGAAGCTTGGATTTAAATTGAAAGTAATAAAATCTTGCAATTCGAGTGAGCACATGGTAGATACAATTTTACTGTTCTATAAGGCTAACCTTCAAGGGAAGTGCAGTTTAAATCTGCCGCTGTCCCGCAACTGTGATGGGTTAAGGCCAACGCAGGCAATATTTGCCAGCCACTGTTCTGCTCTTAAGCGGAATGGGAAGGCGCGAGGGCTTAAATCCCTTAAGCCAGGAAACCTTGGGTTGGATTCTTAAAGACAAAATCCTTACGAGGCATAAGGAGGTCCATCATGAAACAAAAAATCTTTTTTACAATTCTGGTTATCATTTTGCTAAAAGGGAATCTCATCTTTGCACAGGAAACACCATACCGGCTCGATGATATAGTGGTAACAGCCTCTCGCATAGAGACCCCACTCAAGGAAACCCCGGCAAATATTACCGTAATTACAAGAGAAGAAATGGAGCAGAAAGGGGCAGCAACCCTGATTGATGTATTTAAGGAAGAACCCGGTCTGTCCACCAAATCATGGACAGGCACAATAAAACAATCAAATATCGACATCAGAGGTTA
>JAPLKF010000107.1 GCA_026388215.1 Pseudomonadota bacterium
AGAGATAGTTATTTACTCTATACGCAATTACAGGATTTATGTATGTGGTTCTTATTTCAGCAAAGGTGTTTATATATCTGCCAACCCAACCTTTTGGCCATTCAGTAGATAGACCGAAGGGAGAAAACATGCCCACACCGAAAGAAAGGTCGTCTTTAGTGTATTTAATGTAAAGGTTAGGGAGATGATGTGTTTTAGGCCTTGCACTAACCCTTTTCCCTGTGAGAAGGTCGTCGAAGTGCGTGTCCGGTATGATTATTGTGTCTCCCATCGAAATACCGAAGCCTTTCTGATAGACAAGCAGGGCAGGATTGTAAAATATAGCAGATGGATTGTCTATGGAAGAAGCTGCGGCCATCCCCATTCCATTTGCCTTGGTATCCTGGTTATATATGAGAAACGCAGCCCCAAAGGTATTTGAAGGGAGAAAGATGAGCAAGAGGAAAAGTATTTTTCTCATCTCTATACGTTTTGGTTCTTGTTTAGTTTCAATATGTTACCTTAATTAACCCCTGCCATAATAAGTCTAAATAACATTATGGCCTGAAAAAGACAATATATAAAAATTTTTATGTAGCCATTTTATTTTATATTTAATAAAATTAGTCTCTGAGAGGTTTTAATGATATATAAGGTCGCACTGAATCCATCTCTGAATAAAACTATAGAGGTGGAAGAGCTTATATATGATGAACTAAACAAAACTATAGAAGAAAGGGTATATGCTGGCGGCAAAGGGTTTGATGTTTCAAGGATAATGAAAGAGCTTGATGGACAGACTTTATTAAGTACATCAGGGTCCGAAGTGAACTCCCTTGAAGTTGCTACTTTTTATAATAAAATAAAAGAGATACCAATGAATAGCAAGGTGGTGATTAGTGGAAACACCCCCATGAGGTATAAATGAAATCTTTTTCGCTCAACTTATTATGCACTAAAGAATGATGTAAAAATTATAAAAAAGGATGTAGTTATTAAAAAACTTTGATTTATTTATTTTAAATGATATATTATATTGATTTGAATAGGGTATAATATTTATTCAACAAAGAAAGGAGGTGAAAGTACATGAAGAAACTCGTAGTGTTATTTATTGCTATTGCCTTTTTTGCAAGTTTTACATTAATGGGCTGTGGTCCATCGCCGGAGCCACCAAAACCAGCACCAGCTCCAGAGAAGGCAGCACCAGCTCCAGCACCAGCTCCAGAGAAGGCAGCACCAGCTCCAGAGAAGGCAGCACCAGCTCCAGTAAAAAAATAGTTTTTAATAATAAGGGTATATCCTGATCGGGATATGCCCTAAACCATGAAGGAAGGGGTGGATCATGAAAATAAAATCATTTGGCTTTGTACTATTGATTATTGCAATAGGAATATCTTTAAGCGGATGTGGATGTTTTATGCAAGCAATGAAAGGTGAAACTGCTCCGCCAGCAGCACCAGGGGCAAAGGTTGTTGCCCCTGAAGCGAAAAAAGAGATCCCCGTTCAGGAAGTTGCTAAAGTAGGCGTTGTGCTTAAGGATGTTAATTTTGATTTTGATAAATACAACATAAGGCCCGGGGATGCAGAAATATTGAAACAGAACCTTGACTGGTTTAAGGCAAGTGCGAATAAAAAGGTGAGAATTGAAGGGAATTGTGATGAGAGAGGTACAGTTGAGTACAACCTCGTCCTTGGCCAAAAAAGAGCAGATTCTACCAAGGGTTATCTTATAAACCTTGGAGTAGATGGAAAGCTCCTCGGGACAATAAGCTATGGAAAAGAGAAACCTGTCGATCCAGGGCACAACGAGGCAGCATGGGCAAAAAATAGAAGGGCTCATTTCTTGCCACTTCAGTAAATTGTTGCGAGATGCGGAGGGTATACCATCTACCCTCCCTTTTATTAATAACGCAGAAGAATTATCAAGGTTCATTGATGTAGATAGAAGATTAAAAGAGGAAATAGAACAGGCTTCTCAACATTACCCGTTTAGAATTCCGGGGTTTTATTTAGACCTTATTGAAAAAGATAACCCTTTCTGTCCTTTAAGAAGGCAGGCAATCCCGTCTGTCGAAGAACTGGCGGATAAAGGGAAAATAGACCCTCTCAACGAAAAAGAAGTCTCTGTAACACCATCTTTTATAAAAAGGTATCCTGACAGAGGTGTTTTTTTAGCAACCTCACAATGTGCTATGTATTGCAGGTTTTGCAATAGAAGAAGGTTTGTAGGGAAGAGATGGGACCCAAAGTTATTCTGGGAGGAGACCTTTGAATATCTGGAAAAGGATAGCAAAATAAATGAGGTGATTGTTTCAGGTGGTGACCCTTTTATGCTTTTGCCCGATGAACTGGATTATCTCCTATCAAGGTTGAAGAGTATTAGGAGAATAAAGGTAATAAGAATCAGCACAAGAATTCCAGTAGTCTATCCAGAAGGCTTAAAATTGGGTCATTTAACGGTTTTAGGGAAAAACTCTCCTATATGGATTATCATTCATATTAATCATCCGAAGGAGGTATCCCCTGAATTTATTGAAGCTGTAAAAAAATTGAGGAAAATGGAGAACATTATTATTAGTCAAACCGTACTGTTAAGGCAGGTGAATGATTGCCCCTATATTCTTCTAAAATTGTTTGAAAAGCTTATTCATTGTGGTATTAAGCCTTACTATTTGTTTCAACTTGATGAGGTCAGGGGTGCTATGCATTTTAAAGTCAGGCTTGAAAAGGGTATGGAAATAATGAAGATTTTGAGGAGGAATGCCTCTGGTTTGGCCGTGCCACAGTATGTTTTGGATATTCCCGGCGGTTTTGGAAAGGTTCCCGTAGATTATGTTTACGTAAAGGGAAAAGATGGGAATAAGGTATATGTGGAAAATTTATCAGGTCATGTAAATACATATCTGGACAACGGGAAGAAGAGCAAATGTTTAAAATGCGGATTGTGCGATTCAAACACGTAAATAGTGAAGGGCTTGAACAATTTACGAATCACGGTTTTTTGCCGGCTTGAAAATTGCTGCAATATATTTTACTGCAGAGAAAATACTGAAAAAAAGGGCTATATATATAATTGTCATACTGATTATCATGCCAATTTGATTAAGAGAGCCAATTTGAGGGAGCGAACTATTGAAGAGTATACATGATATACCGATAATTTGCAGGGCCGTTTTCAGTTTCCCCGTAAAAGATGGGTAGATTGTAATACCCTCCATCGCGTAAAAAGACCTGAGACCATTAATGAGAAATTCCCTTCCCACAAGGGTTATTGTAACCCAGAGAGGCACCAATCTATAATAGGTAAGCGTTATAAGGACTGAAGAAACGAGTAGTTTATCGGCAATAGGGTCAAGGTATAACCCGAGTTTTGTTGTCACCCGCAATTTTCTTGCCATATACCCGTCAAGACCGTCAGTTATCCCTGCAATAATAAACAAAAGACATGATGCAAAAAGAAGCCCTTCTTCCTGTGTGGATATAAGGATTATTATTAATGGAATGAAGAGTATTCTGATTATGCTCAGTCTGTTTGGAAGTGTCCAGAGATAAGCTGTTTCATCTTTAACCTTCATGGGGTTTTTTTAACTTGTTATAGTAAAATTTTACTCTTTTTATGAAATTTCTGGTTTCTTCTATTGGGGGGACATTCATATTATGCTCCATCACTTTGGATGGACCTGCATTGTATGCGGCAAGCATCAATTCAAGATTTCCTTCAAAAATCTCTTCCAGTAATTTTAAGTATTTTGTGCCTCCCTTAATATTTTCATCTGGATCAAAAGGGTTATCTATCCTCATGAGTTTAGCTGTATCCGGCATAAGTTGCATAAGTCCTTGTGCCCCTTTGTGTGAAACTGCATATGGGTTAAAGTTTGATTCAGCTTTCATAACAGCCTTAATAAGGGATGGGTCTACCCCATGAATTTTTGAGTGGTGTATTATTAATTTATCATAAAGGGAGTTATCGATATCTTTTGTTGAAATTATTTTGTTTCTCTCAGGGATTACCACGCTATACTTTTTCCCCACGGGGATCATATTTGTAAAATGTTGATTACCGTTATCATCAACGTAACTGTAAATTGCAGGATATACATAAAACGGGAAAAGACAGACAAAAATAAAGGTCAGTATTTTTGAATACATTGATTTATTCTCTTAAACTTTTTTATGCTTGTCAAGTGTTTTACATTGTAATATAAATTAGCATTTGGCTATGAGCGGTCAGCTTTAGTAAACCCTCACTTCTGATTGCTAAGAGCTAAAGGCTGTATTATGAGCGGCATATTATATATAGTTGCTACCCCCATTGGAAATTTAAAAGACATTACGATGAGGGCTGTAGAAATATTGAATGAGGTAGAGATTGTTATTGCAGAAAATAGAGCTCGTGCCTTAAAGCTTTTAAGCCATCTGAATATAAGGAAGCATATTATATCGATAAATAGCTATAATGAGGGGAAAAAGGCGCATGGTATAGTTGAACATCTATTAAGAGGGGAAAATTGTGCGCTTATCTCAAGTGCAGGCACTCCATGTGTATCTGACCCGGGGAATGGAGTTATAAAAAGGTGTTACGAAGCGGGGATTGAAGTGAAAGTGGCACCAGGTCCTTCAGCGGCAACAGGTGCCATATCAATCTCTGGTTTATATGCAGATAGGTTTTTGTTTTTCGGTTTCTTACCACAAAAGAAGGGAAAAAAAAGAAAGATTCTAAGAGAATTATTATTATTTACTTATCCAATAATATTTTTTGAATCTCCAAGAAGGCTTGTAGAAACACTCTATTGTATATATGAAGAATTTGGCAATAGACATGTGGTTGTTATGAAAGAAATGACGAAGCTTCACGAGGAAGTCTTGAGGGGTGAGATTGAGGAGTTGATCGGTCAATTAAGTGAAAAAGAGTTAAAAGGTGAATATACAGTTATTGTGGATGGCAAGGGAAAATAAGTGTAAATGTAGTGCCATTGGCCTTATCGCTTTCCACTTCAATAGAGGCATCATGGTCTTTTATAATTTCATAAGTGATGAACAGACCCAGACCCATCCCCTTACCCTGTGGTTTTGTAGTAAAGAAGGGTTGAAATATATTTTTAAGTACTTTCTTGTCTATCCCCTCCCCGTTATCTGTGATTTTACATATTAACTGCATATCCCTTTCTCCTTGAGGACGGGAAGAAGAGCCATTATTGTTAGAGGTCTCTATGATAATGTTTCCATCTTTCTCACCGATGGCATCAATTGCATTTTTTATTATGTTTATAAATACCTGACATAGCCTTGGGGGATTGCCTATAATGAGACTATGTTTGGCGTTCAATTTTTTCACAATGGCAATCCTTTTTGTTTTGTATTGGTTATAAAGTATTCTCAGGGCATCCTCTATCGGATTATGTATATCTACTAACTCCTTCTTTTCTTCTTTTTGCCTTGAGCTATCAAGAAGGCTTTTTACTATATCCTTTGCCCTTTTAAGCTCGCCCAGGGAAAATGACAAATCATCATACAATTCACTATTTTCTTTAATATGGTCAATGTGGAACTCCAAGGTGCTCATCACGCTTGCTATCGGATTATTTAATTCATGGGCAACTCCTGCTGCCAATCTTCCCACTGCAGCTAAGCTTTCACTCTGTATGAGGGCTTTTGTTCTCTCGTCAACAAGTTTTTCAAGGGAGTTCGAAAAATCCTGTAACTTTTTGTACGCGCTGGCATTGTCAAAAGCAAGGGCTATATGATTTGAAAGGATGGACAAAATTTCAACTTCTTCTCCGGTGTAAAGGCTCATATCACCTTTTTCACCCAATAACAGGTAGGATGGATGAGAGCTGGAAGGTATTGGTATGGATAGCCTGTAACCCTGATTCCACAGTGAATCAGACTCGTTGAGAAAGCTTGCTGTTTCATACCCATCAATTTTGGGAACCATCTTGATGTCGTATTTTTCAAGGCTGAACATCTCAGATAATCTATCCACGATACTTCTCTTTATCTTTTCAACTTTGTATAGTGTTAATATTTCAAAACTGAGGTCTTTAATGGCTTTTCTATTTTTAAGAAATTCCTGTTGCAGGAATTGAATGAGAAAATTTTGAATCCTTTCTTTTGAAAAATAAACTAAAAAAAAGGTCAGAACCATAGATATTATGTAAATTAAATCTATATTTATTGTATGATAAAAGAGGTTTTTTAATAATACTTCCAGGCCAATAAAAAATCCTGTTGACATGAGAAGCAAAGTGAAAAAGACGACCCCTTTGTTCAGGAATATTTTCCACTCCATGATATCGTGCTTGTATATTGCATATCCAAAGAGACACATGGGCATAAAGACAAAATTTCCAATGGGATATATCTCATAGCCTTTCATAATAACAATATCAAAATGATTTACGAATGCTGAAAGTCCAAAGCTTAAAAGGATGTATTTAATCCTTGTTTTTTTAATAGAAACCTTTTCTTCCTTTAGATTTTTTACGAGGAGGTATAAAGATAAGGCAACACTAACAGTGCTAAATATCCCAAATAGGTAGAAAAGTGGCCCTGAGATGGCGAAGAAACCAAAGAAATATCTCTTCACATGGGACAGATAAAGGGGGTGCTGGGTAAAAGGTATTAGAAAGATGGCAATTATATAGAAAAGTTTTACCAAGGGCAACCATTTCTTATAACCTGTTACCATCAGGGTGAAATGAAGGTATAGGGGAATAATAAATACCAGAAATAGATGGTCAATCCTGCTAATTTTAATTGCAAGGTGTTCATCCTGTATTAAGGTGAGGATAGTTTTATCTATATTGAGCAAACAACCTGTAAAACATATTAAGGAAAAAAGGAGATTAATTTTGGATTTTTTTGCCTTGAACATCCCCATAAGAAAGAGAATAAAGAGGATTATGGCACTTAAAAGTGGTGGTATACTATAAATATTCATCTCTGTTACCCTGAAATTACAACAAGTTATAAAATGGTTCAAGGAAATTCTTCATTTTTTATTAATAATGTGATAATAAATTAAATGACACCCAATGAGACCAAGAATCATAAATAATGCCGTTGCCTTTGTTCTTGCAGGGGGGATAGGTACCCGCCTTCATCCCCTGACAAAGGACAGGGCAAAACCAGCTGTCCCTTTTGGCGGTAAGTATAGAGTTATTGATTTTACATTGAGTAATTGTGTGAACTCAGGCATCAGGCAAATATTTGTTCTGCCTCAATATAAATCACACTCCCTTGAAAGACATACCAGAGATGCATGGAGCATATTGAACCCTGAGTTAGGAGAATTTGTCACCCATCTTTCTCCACAGATGAGGATTGGGGAGGATTGGTATAAAGGGACTGCTGATGCGGTTTATCAGAACATATACCATCTTGAACAAATTGACGCTGAATATGTCTTGATCCTTTCTGGAGACCATATTTATAAGATGGATTATGCCCACTTCATCAGATATCATCAGAAGAAAAGGGCTGATTTTACCATTTCCGCAATTGAAGTAGATATAAAAGAGGCTTCAAGATTTGGCATAATTCAGGTGGATGAGACAGGAAGGGTATGCGGGTTTCAAGAGAAACCGGAAAACCCTAAACCAATACCAGGAAAACCCGGGAAGGCATTTGTCTCCATGGGTGTATATATTTTTAATAGGAATATATTGATAGACATTCTCAATAAAGATGCAAAAATGGAAACATCCCATGATTTTGGAAGGGATATAATGCCTTATATGTATCCAAAATACAGGGTGTTTGTGTATAGGTTTGGTGTCGGAAAAGGTAAAGATGCAGACTACTGGAGGGATATAGGTACGATTGATGCGTACTGGCATGCAAATATGGACCTGGCTTCTGTGAGCCCCATTTTTAACATGTATGATAAAAAGTGGCCTATAAGAACTTATGAAGGACAGTACCCTCCTGCTAAAACTGTTTTTGCGGATGAAGAAAAGGGAAGGGCAGGAAAGGGAAGGGCAGGAAAGGCTTTAGATTCTATTATTTGTAGTGGTGTGATAATAAGCGGAGGCAGGGTGGAGAGGTCAGTACTCTCGCCCGGGGTTAGAGTAAACAGCTATGCAGAGGTGAGTGAATCGATACTTTTTCATAATGTTGTTATAGGTATGAGGGCAAAAGTGAGGAAAGCAATTATTGATAAAGGTGTGAGGGTGCCTGATGGTATGAAGATAGGCTACGATTTAGATAAAGACAGGCAGAGATTTTATGTGTCAGATGAAGGGGTAGTTGTAATTCCGAAGGGTGAGATTCTGTAGAGGCAGCCAGGCGCTATTTTACATTTCTCTCTTGAGCATATAGTCAGCAAGACTCAAAAGGGCATTTTTATAGGGAGAAGGTTGAAAGATATTCAAAAATTTTTTAGTTGTGTCTATGTATTGTTTTGCTATCGTTGATGCATATTCTGTGCCCCCGTGTTTCAGTATAATATTTCTCACCCTTTCAAAATCCTTTATTGTCACGTTGTTTTTTTCAAGCACCTTTTTGATGGATGTTTTTTCTTTTTCATTTGTTGATTTTAGGGCATGGATTAGAGGAAGTGTTACCTTGCCCTCTTTTAAATCTGTCCCCACATGTTTTCCAAGGATATTGTCGTACGAGATATAGTCGAGTATATCGTCTGTAAGTTGAAAGGCTATGCCGAGATTGTAACCAAAATTTTTGAGTGAAAGTCTTTTCTCTTTATCTATATTGCCAAGGATTGCCCCTATTTCACAAGCTGCCGAAAACAGAACCGCGGTCTTATTCCCTATGATTTCAAAATATTCTTCTTCTCTGGTATCTATATCTGATGTTTTTAATAATTCTAAAATTTCTCCTTCTGATAGTGCTGTGGTTGCTTTTGATATAGTTTTTAAGATTTCGTGATTTCCGTCCTCTGCCATTAGTTCAAAGGATTTTGAGTATAAAAAATCCCCCACAAGGACGCTTGGTTCGTTTCCCCAAACTGTGTTTACAGTTGAAGAGCCTCTCCTTGTCTGTGCGTTGTCTACCACATCGTCATGCAAAAGTGTAGCTGTATGGATAAACTCTATGATTGCAGCGTAGGATATGTGCTTTTCATTTTTATATCCACAGAGCTTTGCAGTAAGTATAACAAGGATTGGTCTTACCCTTTTTCCACCTGACTTAATTATGTAATTCACAATTTCTTTAATAAAGCTAACCCTTGTTGCAATCAGTTCTTGAATTGATGATTCAAGTGTTTTTAAATCTTCTTCTATCAATCTTACCGGGCTTTCCATATTAACCCCTTAGGGAATAGTATGCCTTTACTTCTTCAGTATAATGACCATTTTCATATATATATAAGGGTTTTTCAATGGTAATTCCTACCCCTCCCTCTTTTATGAATTCAGCGAGGAAAAGATTCGATCCTTCCCCTTTTTTTGGATATACAAATCTCAACCTTTTCGGTTCAAGCTTGTTTATTTTCCCGATATAAATAAGCTCACCGAGTCTTTTTGAGGGATATATAACATATAGACGGCCTTTTTTATAGAGCAAAGATGATGAGATAGAAAGAAGGCTCAGAAGGTCAAGCTGCGATTCATACCGTGCGATGCATCTTGAATGTTTAGGGCTTTTTCTCCCTGTACTTTCTTTAGTGTATGGAGGATTTGATGTTATGACATGAAAGGGTGTCCTTTTTAGTTCTTTTGCACTCGACTTGATATCTCCCTTAGAAAATTGAATGTTTTCGCAATGATTCAATTTCTTGTTTTTCAGTGCTAATTGGAACAATTCTTCCTGAATTTCTATACCCAGCATATAGTTTTTATAACCCCTTTTTGACTCATAGATAGGTATAATACCACAACCAGTGCCAATATCCAACAGCCTTTCATCTTTTTTAAGGATAATGAAATTTGCAAGAAGGATAGGATCAATGGAGAATCTGTATCCTTCTCTTTTCTGGATAATTCTTAACTTTTCGTCACATACAATATCCAGGGTTTCATCTTTGCCTATTTTTTCATTCATATTTATAAAATACAAGACCTGTAAGTATCTTTGGATAGAAGAATGTTGATTTAGGAGGCATATAAAGGCCATTTTCTGCTATATCTTTTACCTCCTCAACCTTGGTGGGGGGAAGAAATAAAGCTAAATCAAGGGCGCCTTCTTTTACCTGAGTGATAGCTTTATATGGATCTTGAGTAAATGAAATCTCTTCTTCCTTTATGTTCAGTAATTTTTTTACGATTCCGCTATGGAGTACATTTACTTTTAATTTTTTTAAACCCTCATGAACATCATTGTTTGTGAAAGAAAAGGGTGCCTTTTCTGTAAGTATATATAAATTGGTTAAATCATCTTTTGAGTATAATATAAATGTTGGTTTTGATGGTGTGGAAATTTTTTGTAGAGCGATCTTTGTCGAGTTGTTATCCAGAAGAGGATATTTCTCTGTATCAATAAAGCCTTCCATGGATTTCAATAGTTCATCAAGACCCATATTCTTTTTAAATTTTATGGTTCTGTGATAGGGAAGGATTACGATACCTTCTGAATACATATTGGTTAAATAAAGAGGTATATAAGGAGTGTTCAATTTGTAGGAGACATCCAGTCTATGATGCCCGTCGGCTATGTATATGTTCTTTTCTTCCATAAGCAAGATCAGTTTTTTCATTTCCTCTATATCTGTCATTCTGTAGAATCTGTTTATTATGGATTGTTCATCCACAAAATCGTATATTTTATCCTTTTCAGACCCAATGAGGATATTTTCTATTTCCTGTTGTTTGTCTTCATAGAGCCCAAAGATAAGGCTTGTGTAGGTTTTTAGTGTAGAGATAAGCATCTCCCTGTCTTCCTTTGCTTTTTTTCTTGTTTCCTCGTGGGTTAAGATGCGCTTTTTTTCAAGTTTATTAAGGGCAATAAAGCCTCTTCTCAGGTAAGTAACTTGCTCGACCTCAAATTCTTGTTCGTATATATAGATTGTTTCCTTATTGTCGCATACCAATATCCCTTTTTTCAACCATCCTTCCAGTGTTTCTCTGGCAACTGAGTATTTATTCATAGAAGGGAGTGGCATAGGGAGTTCTAATCTGATGGCATTGAATAAGCTTCTTACGTAATACGATCTCACACTTGAAATAACATCATATGGTGGACAAACACATTGAGATATATCGTCAGTTTTTTCTCTATTAAAGATCATCCCTTTAAAAGGTTTTGTATAAGGTTCGGACATGCAGAATTTGTTAACATACGGAGCGTTGAAAGTCAAAGGGTTTTCAGTTCATAGAAACGAGCTCCGGAATCCAGAATACGAGTACAGAATCAAGGATAAAAACCACTTATTTTTATTATAACTTTTGGCTTCTGTATTCAAAATAGTTCAAAACGAATGTCTTGACATGTAGTGAGTAGTTGTGATTAAAATAAAGCACGGCCGAGGTAGCTCAGTCGGTAGAGCAGGGGACTGAAAATCCCCGTGTCAGTGGTTCAATTCCGCTCCTCGGCACCTCTTTTACCCTGATGATTATTATAGAGTTAAGGGGTGTTCTATCTTCAGACTTTGGGGTGTTAACCCACTGAAAATGCTATATCAAAATTATTTGTTGACAGAAAAGTTTTATTAATATAAACTGAACAACAATTCACATGAACATACGTTCAGCAAAAGACGTGACAAAGATAATTGTATTATGTACCCTTCTACTGTTATTTGTATCAGGTACTGCATTTTCAATTACCCTCGAAGAAGCAATAAAACGGGCTACTGATGTTTCATATGTTTTAAAAGAACAAAAAGAGATAGTAAAAAGGTCGAGGTTTTCATATATCTCTACAATAGATGCTTATCTGCCGAGGGCAGACATTCAGAGTTCTTATATCAGGTCTTTGTCTTCCCAATCCATAAAAAACTCTACTAACACCAGTAGCTCCATAGATATAGGGGATTCAAGGGATATGTTCGCATTTGCCGGTATTCTTTCTTATAGATTGTTTGATGGCGGAGAACGTTATGCAAAAAGGAAAGGGGCATTTTCTTTACTCGAGAGGGAGCAGGAACGTTTAAAAGGGGTACAAGAGGATGTACTGTTCAATGTAAAAAATACCTTTTTTACTGCATTAGGTAAAAAATTTATCTTAGAGAAGAGGCAGGAAGCCCTTGAGAGTACTGAGAAAATATTCAAACTGACAAAGGCAAGATACGAGGAGGGTATAACAAAAAAGAGTGATGTTCTCCAGGCTGAGGTAAGGTTATCAACGGCAAAGATTCAACTTTACGAGGCGATAAAGGAATATGAAAAGGCCCTTGAGGATTTTAGTTCTTTATTGATTTCAAAGCCTGATGAAAAGATAGATGTAGATGGAATCCTTGAAAAGCCCAAATTTAGTGACAGCTCGGAGAATCTTGTAGAAAGGGCGACGAAGGTGAGGCCTGATGTTACTGCTCAAACACGGGAGGTAGATAGACTTAACATGGTTTACAGGGAAAGAAAGAGCAACTGGTTTCCCAGAATTGATACAGAACTCCAACAGTCAAGGCAGGATAAGCGGTTCTTTCCTGAAGGCAGGAGTGACTCATTCATGGTGAATTTTACCTTTCCACTGTTTGACGGTGTAGGAAGG
>JAPLKF010000108.1 GCA_026388215.1 Pseudomonadota bacterium
TGGAATATTTGATAAAATCACCTACATTTAAATAAATCTTTTTGTTGTTGTCAGAATTAAACTCAACCCTATCAGACATATGTGAGTGCGCCAATATAACTACGTCATAACCTTCCTCAAGCCTTTTTTGAGCATATTTTCTAAATGCATTCTGTACCTTTTTATTATAATGTCTCTTCTTCTTTGATAAAAAGATTCTTACTGCCATTGCTATCTTCCAGGTAAATTCCGGACCAAAAAGATTCATTAATGCATAGATAAAAGGTGATTTAAGGACATTTTCCAAACATAATTTATTAATTTCATGTCCATGGGATATAAATGTTTTTTTGCCTTCAATATCAATAATCAGATCTTTTACACACTTTATACCAGTATAGGATTCAAAAAAACTACCCATATCAAACTCATGGTTACCTTCTATAAAATAAACTAATTTACCCTTTTCTGTTATATGTTTAAATCCATCAATAACATTTCTATACCACGGGTAAATATACCCATCAAATCCATGATAAAATTCAAATAAATCCCCGAGAATTACAACCATATCAGCATCTTCACAGATATCGTGCACAAAGGTTTCTACTAATTGAGCCCTTCCGCCATGCTTCTTATTAAGGTGTGCATCTGCAAAAAATATAATCTTCATCTCGTTTAACCCAGATACTCTTGAAGGGCTTCCTGCCAAGTTCTCATTGTAATATGCGTATCCATTTGAAGTTTAGTACAATCAAAGACAGAATATTTAGGTCTTTTGGCTTTTCTGTTTAGCATAAGAGATGTAATTGGTTTTAATTTAACATCAATCTTTAGGCACCTGAAAACCTCTCTTGCAAACTCAAACCAGGTACATGAGCCACTATCGGAGATATGGTATATTCCCGATTTACCTTTCTCTATAAGAATTCTTATAGGTTCAGCTAAATCCTTTGCATATGTTGGGGTGCCCCTCTGATCCTCAACTACTTTTACAACCCCTTTCTCCTGGGCAATCTTTATCACCTTGGATATAAATGTCTCCCCACCATTTCCATATAACCATTGGGCCCTTATAATAAGAGGTGACGGGTACTTTTCCATAACATTCTTTTCACCTGATAGTTTAGTCATACCATATATTGATAATGGATTCGGCATATCTTCTTCTGTATAAGGTGAGCCTTTTTCACCATCAAACACATAATCGGTACTGATATGGACAAGCCTGATGTTATACATCCTGCAAAGTTCTGCAATAATACCTGCCCCTTCACCGTTTACCTTTTGTGCCAATTCCTGACGATCTTCACATCCATCCACGTCAGTAAATGCTGCGAGATTTAAAACAATATCGGGCATATATTCTCGAATAATGGATTCTCCAGTCTTTCTGTCACTTATATCCCATTCTTCAATATCAAGGGGTATTACACTGAAATAACGATTTAGTATAGGTAGGATATTTGTTCCTACAAGACCGCGGCAACCAGTGATAATGAGTTTCATTTTGTAATAATCTTCATCTTCCTGTATACATCTTATTATAATATTCCAGATATTCTCCGCTTTTGATCCTTTTCCACCACGACTTATTCTCTATATACCATGCGACAGTTTCCTCCATACCCATTTTAAAACTTACCTTTGTTTTAAAACCCAATTCTTTCTTTATCTTTGTTGAGTCTATTGCATACCTTCTATCATGACCAGGTCTATCCTTTACATACTTTATTAATGTCTCAGGTTTTCCAAGGATATTCAGGATCAATTTCACTATTTCGATGTTGGTCCTTTCATTTTCAGCACCTATATTGTATACATTACCACTTTCTCCTTTATGGAGAACAATATCTATTGCCTCACAGTGGTCCAAAACATGTATCCAGTCTCTAATATTCATACCATCACCATACACAGGCAATTCCATGTCAACAAGTGCATTCGTAATGACAAGGGGAATTAACTTTTCAGGAAACTGGTATGGCCCATAGTTATTTGAACATCTCGTTATCATCACAGGCGTTCTATACGTTTTATAGTATGCCATGGCTAACATATCTGCCGATGCCTTAGATGCAGAATAGGGACTGTTCGGGGCAAGGGGGGTATCTTCATGGAATTTTCCTTCTTTCCCAAGGGAACCATAGACCTCATCCGTTGAAACCTGTATGAATCGTTTCACACGACCTTTCTTCACGGTCTCAAGGAGGTTAAACGTTCCGATAATGTTTGTTTTTATAAAGGCACCGGGATCCATAATACTCCTATCCACATGGGATTCTGCGGCAAAATTGATCACGATATCTATCTCTGATGATGAAAATATCCTTTCTATATCAGCTTCATTTGCAATATCACCCTTTATAAAGGTATACCGGCTATCATTCTCTATTTCTTTAAGGTTCTCAAGATTTCCAGCATACGTGAGTTTATCAAGGTTTATAATGTTATAAGGGTATTTAGATAAAATGTGCTTGATAAAATTAGCTCCTATAAAACCACAACCTCCTGTAACCAATATGCAGGTATTACCCATCTTTTCTTTCCCATTTATAAGGTATATTATTGATATACGGGTCAATCCTGTATTCATCCGGTTTCTTTCTGTTGTATGGTTCTGTTGGGATATTAATAACGATTGCCTCCTCTTCACTTATACATTTCCAGCCATGATAGACCATTCCTGGAACCTTAATAAGCATGGGGTTGTATTCACCGATAAAGAATTCGTTTATTTCATCCTTTGTAGGTGATCCATCCTTATTGTCAAAAAGAACAAGCTTCAACATCCCTTTTATACACGTAATGAAATCATCCTGCTTCTTATGATAATGCCATGCTTTCACAACATGAGGGTAAGTGGTTGTGATATATACCTGACCAAACTTAATAAACATGTCGTCATCATTTCTTAAAATTTCCATCAATCTCCCTCTTTCATCAGGTATCAATTTTAAATATTTTGCAATAACACCGTTTATCATGAAAACCCCCTAAATTTTAGCATAGAGCCTGGGGCATAGGGCATAGAGCCTTAAGTTACTCCGTGCGCTCTGCTCCATGCGCCATGCGATGTATCTATACATTATTTGCTCCTGTTTGAGATACCAGCATACTAGCTCGAAGTAAAGATTCGAAGGTACCTGCATCCGTCCACCAACCCTGAAGCATTTCCCATGTCATTTTACCTTCCTCTATATATGCATTATTTACGTCTGTAATCTCAAGTTCACCCCTATTAGATGGTTTTAATGTTTTTATTATATCAAAGACACGGCTATCGTACATATATATACCAATTACTGCAAGATTGCTTCTCGGCTGAACTGGCTTCTCAACAACCCTTACAAGTTTACCATTCTCTATTTCAGCCACCCCGAATCTTTCAGGGTCGGGTACCTCTTTAAGAAGAATCTTCGCCCCTCCTTTCTGCATTTCAAAATTCTTCACAGCCTTCATAATGTTTTTTTCTATAATGTTATCACCGAGAACAACGCATATGGGTTCTCCATCTGCAAAATATTCGGCAAGAGACAGGGCATCTGCAATACCCCCCTCCCCTTCCTGATATGTGTAATTAATATGCTTTAAGCCAAATTCCTTTCCATTGCCAATAAGTCTTAGGAAATCACCTGCATAGTTTCCACCCGTAACTATCATAATATCCATTATCCCGGCATTGATAAGCGTTTCAACAGGATAAAATATCATCGGTTTATCATATATCGGCAAAAGATGTTTGTTTGTAATTTTAGTAAGAGGGTAAAGCCTTGTCCCAAGGCCTCCAGCAAGTATTACACCCTTCATAAGTAGCCTCCTATCTACTTGTAAGTCCTGCAAGGTCAAAAGAGATTTTAACACTTGTATCTCTCGGCCTTTTTGTCTGGGTCATGGCAAGCGTAATAGCCCAGCATCCTGGATTATAAGTGAGCTGATACAATGTGTCTATCCACATCGAATCCTTGAAAGAATATCGAATTTGATATCTACCGTCTATATGTTTATATATCCCCCCACCTAAGTTAAAATAAAGCTCATTATTTAAATCCTTTGTGTAATTATGGATAAGGTCTAAATAGTAAATATTCGACCTGTGGGTTATTGAATTACTCATAGTGGTGAGACCATCTCCATGGGTGTTAAACGAGCTTTGATGGACAATCGATAATTCATCCTTTGGAAATAAGGTTAATCTTGCATTAATATCTGATAATCTATCACCATAACCTTTATAAAGTTCAGACGGATTTAACTTTCCTGAAAGGCTATATGTTTGTTCTATTTCTAAAAGGGATAATTCTTTAGACCCTTTTTCTGAAAAAGCATTAAGATAATGGTTGAAGGAATATGTTATTGTATTTGTTTTGTAAATCCTGTCATATGGGTCAATATTGGGTATGTCCCTGAAAGATGTATTCGGGATAAAAGAATATTTCAATTGTGGTTTTATAAGGCTTTGCATTTCACCCAGGTTAAGCATCTCTGTGTTATAACTTCTAAGCAACTGAACATTCATGTCCCCTTCTATCTTAAAAGTTTCCCGTCTCTTTGTTCCCTTGTCCTCTGTATCAGAACGGTTTATCAAATAAGCTGTTTCATAGAATGTGCTATTAACAAGAAAATTTACCCCTTTCCACGAATAGGGAAACCTGAGCTTTGGCTCTAAACTAAATCTCGAATATGTACTCCCTTCTTCTCTATAGAAGGTAATAAAGTGTGAAGATAAGTCTGTATAAAACTTATCCTTAATAATAGGAATGTATTCTGTAAAATAAGTTATATAAGGGAAGTATTGAAAGGTAGAATCGTTATTTCTTGCAAGAAGGCTTCTGAAATATGCCACTTCAGTTGTGAGAAGGGATTTCTTAAACGGTTTTTCGACATACATGGTTGATTTAATTTGCTCTTCACTTCTTTCTGATGTGGTTGGTGCAAAGTCTTTGATGTAATCCATATCTGAAACATAATCCATGTTTAGCTTTAATGTTAAATCATTTTTAAATACCTGTTCATGCTTACCCTTTAACTCATAACGTGTATTGTCATAATCCTTGTCAGGTATAATTGAAAAATCCCAGACCCCTTTTAAATCTTCCCTGGGTGTGTATCTGAATTCCGAACCAAGCCTGAGACCCCTTTTTTCTATGTATTGGGCATAAAGCGTAGCATCCTTATCTTTCGATATTACCCAGAAGTAAGAGTTTTTAATCTTTATTCCGTCCCTGCTTGATGTAATAAGTTCAGGGATAAGAAGCCCGGACTGTCTTTCTGTTTTTACAGGGAACATACCCCATGGAAGATAAAAAACAGGATAGTCCAGAATGTGAAATTTTGTGCCTTTTGTTTTTGCATAACCCTCGACGGTTATTTTCACATCCCGAGCAGAAAATTTCCAGGCAGGCTTTTCCCAACCGCATGTAGTCAATTCACCATTTATCATATTATATGTAGCGTCTCCAACCTTTTCAATTTGTTCACCAGAAATGTAGAAATTCCCCTTTTTAATAAATATTCTCCCCTTTTCGATAGTACCCTTTTTGGTAATCAGATTTAAATACAACTTTTCGCACTCAACTATATCTCCTTCATCCTGAAAGACTACATTCCCTTCTGCGAATATATCCTTTGTGTTCTCATCATACCTGACATAGTCAGCATTTAGAATCCTTGTCCCCTCTTTCAAATCCACCTTGCCTTTTGCTGTATATACGTTCTGTTCCCTATTATGTTCCAGAATAAATGCGGAAATATCTACAGGATTCGCGAATGAAGTTTTATAATCCAACTGCTTGCTATATACACATAGCGGTACTGTAAGAATAAATATTAAAAGTATGTTTCTAAAAAATTTCATTAATTATTGCCTTTGCCTCTCCTATTGTATAGAAGGAACCTGTTATTAAAATCAAATCTTTATCCTTTGCGATAGCCTTTGCTTCTTTGAGGGCACTTCTTACATCTTCTGTTATAATTGCACCTCTCACATATGCCTTCATATAGTCGGGTGGGAGTGCTCTTTCTATATCAGGCCTTGTAAGTATTGTTGTATCCATCAAGGGTGTAATCTCTTCAAGCATTTCTTTGTATTCCTTGTCCTTCATAACACCGAAAATCAATATTTTCCTCTTATCTCTGTAATGCGTATTCATAAACTCAGAAAGCGCACGGGCGCCATGGAGGTTATGGGCCCCATCCAAAATGATTACGGGTTTTTCCTTTACCACCTCCAATCTGCCCTGCCATTTAATATTGGACAAAGCATTATATATGGAATCTTCATTGACAGGGAGTCCTAAGGATAACAAAACTTCTATTGCACATAAGGCTAATGCCACGTTTGTGAACTGATGGTCTCCTTTCAGATTTACGAAGATGTCTGGTAATCTTTTATTGAGCCCTGAATAAGACATGCGTTGGTCCCCAATCTTTTCATAGAAGAAGTCCTTGCCAAGCATATATACAGGGCTTCTAAGCTCTTTAGCAGTTTCCTCTATTATATGTTTGGACATATCCGTTACACCAGTAATAACGGGCACCTCTTCCTTTATAATACCGGCCTTTTCTTTTGCTATTTCTATAGTGCTCTTGCCAAGATAATCCATATGGTCAAAAGCAACATTTGTTATAATGCTTATTAAAGGTTTTATTACATTCGTCGAATCAAGTCTGCCCCCAAGACCTACTTCTATGATAGAGATATCCACATTTTTTCTATTAAAATACTCGAATGCAATGGCTGTAGTGAAATCAAAAAATGTAAAAAATCTGTTTTTATCTTCCTTCTCAACCTTCTGCCTTACAAACTCTGTAAGCTCTGCTACCTCTTCTTCTTTAATCTCAGCCTCGTTAATTGCAATTCTCTCTGTAAAAGAAATAAGATGGGGAGATGTATACCTGCCAACTGTGTATCCTGCCTCTTTCGATATGTTTGACAGTATACATGCTACAGAACCCTTTCCGTTTGTGCCCCCAATATGGATTGTCTTTAAAGAATTTTGAGGATTACCCATAATATTGAGTATCCATTTTATATTGTCAAGACCGAATACTATTCCAAACTTTTCAAGATTGTAGAGGTACCTCAACGCATCTGAATATTCCTTCATGTTATTAAAGACAGTATGGTGTATAATTTCTGCTTCATTTCCTTCCTCGGTAAGATCATATCAATCATACCATGTTCTAATAAATATTCTGCCCTCTGGAATCCCTGAGGTAACTCTTCTTTTATGGTTTCATTTATAACCCTCGGACCTGCAAATCCAATCATCGCCTTAGGTTCAGCAACAATTATATCCCCCAGCATGCCAATACTTGCAGTAACACCACCCAATGTAGGGTCAGTGAGAACCGTCAAGTACGGTATCTTAAGGGATTTCAATCTATATATTGCTCCTGCTACTTTAGACATCTGCATAAGTGACATAATGCCTTCCTGCATTCTCGCGCCGCCAGATGCACAGAAAACAATAACAGGCAACCCTTTATCTGCTCCTTCTTCGAGAAGTCTTGTGATTTTTTCGCCAACCACAGAACCAAGGCTGCCACCCATAAACGTAAAGTCAAATATAGCAGCTAAAACATCAATGCCGCCTATTTTGCCTCTTCCGCAAACCACTGCATCACTTCTTTTTGTGGATTCTTTTGTATCTGCCAGCCTGACTTTATAATGTTTTGTATCTTTAAATTTCAAGAAATCAACGGGTTCTATATTGGTAAACAACTCCTCAAAGCTGTCTTTGTCAAAGGTCATAGATATCCTGTTTTCAACACTGATCGGGAAATGGTAAAAACATTTCAAACATACATTTTGATTTCTTTCCACTTCCTTTCTATAAAGCAGCTCCTGACAGGAACTGCATTTTATCCATGAGGATTCATCCTTTTCTGCCCTTTTTAGCTCTCTCTGTATATCGATTTCTTTGTACGGTTTCTTTTCTTTATCTTTTCTTCTAAACAGACTCATAATAGTATTTTATCTATTGAATTTTTGTAAGAAAACTACCAAAATAAGTGTGGTATGTCAATAAAAAGGGTCACGATAGCGTCTGATTGCCCTCTTGAGGGTGTGTTAAAAGAGAAAGGTAAAAAGGCAGGTGTAGTAATCTGTCATCCCCATCCCCTTTATGGTGGTGATATGTATAACAACGTTGTGGAAGCCCTTGATGAAGGCTTTTCAATGAAAGGATTTACTACATTGAGATTTAATTTCAGGGGTGTAAGGGGAAGTGGTGGTATTTATGATGAGGGAGAGGGGGAAGTAAGGGATGTACTAACTGCATTGAAATTTTTAAAAAACCATACTAATGAAGACGCATATATAATGCTCGCAGGCTATTCCTTCGGTGCATGGATAGCGAGCAAGGCAGCTACCAAAGTGGACAATATAAGTGGATTATTTATTGTAGCCTATCCTTTTTCCTTCTATAAGGTAGATCCTTTGAAATCATTTAAGGG
>JAPLKF010000109.1 GCA_026388215.1 Pseudomonadota bacterium
ATGCTTGTTTTAATATTGCTTAAAAATATGGGGAGATCTTTAGTGGGGAAAAGAGGCGAGTAAAACCAAACAAAGCAGACCGCAGTATACCCCTCTTCCAGGACCAGAAAGCCTTATACAAAATGTTCGGTAAAAAACGAATTGAATCTTTTAAGGGTAGTCCTCAGCAATAATCCCTTTATTTTCCATAAAACAAGCATTTTTCAGAGCAATCTGACATGACAGGTTTATTGCACTTTGATGGTAACCCATGTTTCAGCCAGTATGTTTTTGCAAATCTTGCAAAAAAAAGTGGATTACCGATAACGTATCGTCTAAAAAGTTTAACTGGATGTCTGGTAAGACGTGCCAGCCACTCAAAACCATGGTCAGTAACCCACCTTGGTGCCCTCTTTTCTACACCACTATACCAACGAAATGTAGCTCCTACCGCGAAAAAAACCTTAGCATTCAACCGGTGAATGTTTTCATCAATCCAGAATTCCTGCACCGGTACACCCATCCCCACAAACAAAATGTCCGGCGATGTGTCATTGATTTTTGATACCATTAAATCATTCTCCGGACCTTTCTTGGAAAAAAAACCATGGTGTGTGCCCACAATTTGTAAATTCGGATGTTTATCAGACATTATCTGGGCTGCCTTTAGTGTCACGCCCTCTTCGTTACCAAGTAAATAAAAACTAACCTTTTCAGAACCAGCTATTTCTGCTAAGCCGTCAATCCAATCCGGCAGAGTATTTCGATGATATATCCTTTTACCAAGAAGACATGAAGCCAATAATGCTCCAAAACCATCACAAAATACTAAATCTGCATCTGTCAATAAAAAGCGAAAACGAGGGCAACAATAGGCAATATTTAAGATATGCAGGTTTACGTTACATACTTTTCTCTTTGTATCACCCTTTGCCATATCTACTATTGTCCGGATAAGGTCTTCAGGGGACAAATCGTTCAATTCTATACCAAATATATTTGTCTTTGACACCGAATGTTTACTCATATATTATCTACCTGTATTGCCTTTTCTCTAATATTTCTATGCATTTCAAATAGCCTCTCTTTGCAAACGGGTTACCCGGGTCTATCTTTAAAGCAGTGGCAAAGGATTCCTTTGCTTTTTCTATATCATTCATAAAACCATACACATCCCCCATGATAATATAAGAACCCACATTATCAGGAAAAAGTGAGAGTACACTTTTGATTTCTTTCAGTGCCCTTGTGTAATCCTTTGTTTGAATAAGGCAAAAAACAAGTCCATATTTTGCTGTTATCCATTCCGGTTTCAACTGATTCTCTTTCTTTAATAATTTCTCCTTCTCTGACAGTGAAATTGATTTTTCATACGACCCTATTGCTCCTGGATAATCTTTCAGTTCACGGTAGACATCGCCTTCAAGAAGATAGAATTTTCTGTGTTCATAGCTTAAAACCTTTGCCCTTTTCATTAAGTCCAGCGCCTCCGGGACTCTTTTTTCAGCCATCCTCAGCCTTGTCAGCGCTTCATAGACAGAGGGATTATTCTTATCCATCACAGGCACCTTATCGACAGCATACTCTCCATATTGAGAGGGTTTCGTGATGGTGCCCTTTCGTAAAGCAAGGGTCTCCATCTCTATCCTGTGAAGCAATACATAAGGATCGAACGGATTATGGATGTGTGCCTGTTCGAACAGTAAAGCGCTTCTCTTATATAACACCTCATCCCCTGTCTCACCAAACCTTCTCGCATATAAAGTACCTGCCATATCTTCATAGTAAAAGTCATTTTCCATGGCTTTAAGTCCTTCTATAATGTTTAACTCTGTTTCTTTCCATGCCGAACTTGCATAGAGCATTTTAGATTTCCAGAACAATCTATCTGTATAAACCCTGTTTATACTATCCACAAAAAGATAGATTAAAACGATAAGGCATAAAATTGAGAAGATGTAGCCTAATGTTCGTTTTAATCCGCTCACAGTAACCCTTTGATAATCCATCATGCAGAAGGAAACAGACAAACCGAGGATAATCCAGAAAAATGTGGTAAGTGAGATTTCAAGCCAGCCAGTAAGGTCTTGTATCAAAAATCCAGATATTGATGCTAAAAAACCTATCAATAGAAGTTTACGGTGCTGGTCCTTCTGATTCATATAGGTCTTTATCAGTAGAGCAATTATAGAGATAAGGAACGTTAAATAGAGGAGCAAAGCAGGAAGCCCATTCGTCAGGGCTGTCTGCAAATAACCATTATGGACCATTGTAGGCACTATATCTCTCGCTATCTCATTTTCTTCTGCTAATCTATATCTGGGATAAATAATCCTGAAATTTTCCATGCCAACCCCCACAAGGGGATTGTCTCTTACGATATTCATAGTGGCTTTATAATATATCAATCTGATCTTTATCTCATCGCTCGATTTTATACGGTCTACAACTCTGTCCCAGTCTGTATAGATGCTTAAAACAATAACAAGCACCATTATCAAAGATGAAAAAAATAAAATGTACCGCTTCTTTGGTAGTTTAATGTTTTTAAGATTAAATACGATTACCAGCGTGGATGATACCACAATTCCTATTAAAGGACCCCTGCTTAAGGTGGTGATGGCAGCGAGGAGAAACAGCAAAAATATTATCCCCCAGCTAAACCGCTCCATGGCCGTTTCTTCCTGAAAAAAGAATGTGATCACAAAGGGAAGAGCAAGACCAAGGAGTGCGGAGAGCATTACAGGATGTCCTATGGTTGAAGCAGATCTTCCCTGCAGCTGTACCCACGGTACCGGGTCATAGCCATAGAATTGAACCAGGGCATACAAGGACACAGGGATTAATGATGCTATGAATAACTTTAGAATTCTTTCGATTCTTTTAATGTCCATCGGCATTGAAACAATAATAAAAAAGATAAGCAACCATATTTCATGGGTCAAAAGACCATTGTATCTCCCATAAACACCGTGTATGGCAGTTGGTTTGTGCAGGGCAAAAAAGGTCGTAAAAATCCACCACAAACCAAGAATAACCCCGCTATAAAGAACCAGCTTCGGTACTGGTTTAATCTCACCCTTCTTTATGCGGTATACCCAGAATAAAACGAGACAAATAGTACATACCCTTAATGCCACAAGTTTTGGGAGCGTAAAATTAACCAGAAGGCCTGTGCTGAATAAAAGTGTCACAGAGAAGAAAAGAAGCCCAATAACAGCATCTTCGATAAGGTTCAGGTCTTTATAAAAAACGTAAGAATCACTGTTTTTACCCTTTTTGTTTTCCTTTTTGTTTTCCTTTTTGTTTTCCTTTTTGTTACTCTTTTTCATATATATGGTCTTTTAAGACAATTAGGGGTTTTGTTTTAATGAATATAGCATTTTAAGTTTTTTATGTCTATCCGTGGAAATCTGTCTGACCTTCTCTTGTAATGATTGTATTGACACTTCAGAACTTACTTTATAATGTATAAATAATGAACAAGAGAACCCTTTACTATTTTATCTCCGCTTTGCTTATTATAGGCCTTTGTGGGATTGTTGCCCAAACAATACTGCTTCGGGAAATGCTTATTCTCTTTTCCGGCAATGAATTTTCCATTGGGGTTATTATCGGTTCCTGGGTTGTTTGGGAGGCCATAGGTGCATTCATTGGAGGAAAATGGAACGGAAGGATAAAAGAAGATACTGGAATGTTTGTGCCCTTAATACTCCTATTCTCAATATCTTTTCCACTGAGTGTTTATCTAACCCGAATTTTTAAAATACTCACTGGAATTCCACCAGAAATGGGGGTAGGTATTATACCGATTCTCTATTCTTCCTTTTTCATCCTTCTACCCACCGGATTTCTTCATGGTTTCCTCTTTACATTCTCATGCTCTCTCCACAATCAAATAACAGGCGAAGGCTCATCCTCTATAGGCAAGGTCTATTTCTACGAAATGCTTGGAACAATTATTGGCGGAATACTGGTAAATTTTTTATTTATCCCCTATTTCAATTCTTTTCAAATAGCCATAGGGGTAGCCCTGTTAAGTTCAGTTTCATGCCTGTTTTTGATTCCTTCTTTTCATACCACCAAAGGACGACTGGCATTCATATCCACTTTCATAATTTTAGTATCCTCCTTCACCCTGCTTGCAGGGAAAGGGGTAGAAAGGATACACCTCCTTTCTATCAAAGAACAGTGGCAGGGCAAAAATGTAATCTCTTATGAAAATTCCTTTTATCAGAACATCGTTGTTGTTCAAAATGAAAACCAGTACACCTTTTTCTCTGACGGGATTCCTCTGATCGCCACACCGGTTCCGGATATCGCCTTCGTCGAGGAATTTGCTCACTTTCCCTTACTCTCCCATCAATCACCGGAAACAATTCTGGTGTTGAGTGGAGGGGCAGGTGGTCTGATCAATGAAATTCTCAAATATCCCACTGTAAAAAGGATAGATTATGTCGAAATCGACGCTTTGTTACTAAAAACAATTAAAAAGTTCTCTACACCCATCACACAGAAAGAATTGGATGACCCTCGTGTTAATCTCCATTATTTAGATGGGAGAATCTTTATAAAAGAAACCCCTGTGAAATATGATGTTGTACTTCTTGGTCTACCCCCCCCTCATACCCTTCAGACAAACAGATTTTTCACCCAGGAATTTTTCAATAGTGTAAAAAACATTTTAAGAGATAAAGGGATATTAGCCATCACCTTAACGGGTTCCCTTGCCTATTACAGCAAAGAGTTAAAAAACCTCAACGCCTGTATCTTTCAAACCCTCGGGAAGGTTTTTGCATACAGGTTTGTTATTCCGGGTGA
>JAPLKF010000110.1 GCA_026388215.1 Pseudomonadota bacterium
GCCTTTCAAGCCGGCAACGGGGGTTCGAATCCCCCTGGGGACGCTTTTAAAAAAATGAAAAATCTTCGTTTGGATATAATGGAAGGGTTTTTGACATAAAGTCAATCCATATAGGAAGTGCAGCAGTAGAGCCTGATTCTCTGTTTCCAAGATTTGTCTTTTTATCATAGCCAACCCATACAAGACACAGCACCTCTGGCGAAAAGCCTATGAACCACGCATCTCTAAAATCATCCGTTGTGCCGGTTTTGCCAGCGAGAAAATAGGGCATTGTTGATGCTCTCTTCGCAGTTCCGTTTTTGATAACCCCCTTCATCATATCTACAAGAGTAAACATAGTTTCTGGTGAAACAATTCTTTCTTCTTGCTCTTCTTGAGTTTCTCTATTGTATATCTCTTCTCCGTCAATGGTTGCCATGTCTTTTACGGCCGTTGGTGGTATATATATCCCCCCCCTTGCAAATGTTGCGTAAGCAACTGCAAGATCTATGGGAGATATTTCTGTAGTACCAAGAGCTAAAGACAAATTTAATTCAAAGTTACTGTTGATATGTAATCTTTTTGCGAGGTCTATAACGTTTTCTATTCCAACCTTTTCAAGAAGTCTCACAGTTGCGGTATTTAATGAATTTTCAAGCGCTTTTCGCATAGTAACATTGCCAAAATATTCATTCTTATAGTTTTTTGGTTGCCACACTACCTTTGTATATGGATTTGTGAATGATAGTGGAGCGTCTCTTAATATAAGGTCCGGTTGGTATCCCTGCTCAAGTGCTGCCAGATATATGATGGGCTTAAAGGCAGAACCAGGTTGTCTCTTTGCCTGAACCGCTCTATTATAAGGGGATAATGAGAAATCTTTTCCCCCAATAAGGACCTTTATATCTCCTGTCTTAATTTCAACTGCGACAAGCGCCACCTCAGGTAACTCGGTAAACTTTGGGTGCCTTTCTTTATATGATTTCAATCCTTTTTCTATTGCCTCATAAGCGTATTCTGTCATCTTGAGATTTATTGTGGTTTTTATATTAAGTCCAGCAATATAAAGTTCCTGGGGATCGTCCACGTACTCTTCAAGCGTCTGCTTTACATATTCAATAAAATATCCAGTCTTTTTCTCATAGGCTCTAAAGGGTGCAAGTACGAGTGGTGATTTTGTTGCCCTTGTGTATTCTTTGGGGTTTATGAAACCAGCCTCATACATTTTTTTGAGGACAATATTTCTTCTTTCCGTAGTTTTTGAAAGGTTTTTAAAGGGGGATAGTTTTGAAGGAGATTTTGTGAGTGCAGCGAGGGTTGCCGCTTCTTCAAGAGATAACTCACTTGCCTTTTTATGAAAGTATGTGTAGCTTGCTGCTTCAACACCGTGTGCCCCTTCCCCGAGGTAAATGAGGTTTAGATACATATTGAGTATCTCGTCCTTTGAGTAAGTTCTTTCTATCTGTATTGAAAGAACAGCTTCTTCCATCTTTCTTTTTAAACTTTTTTTGTGGCTTAGATAGAGATTTCGTGCAAGTTGCTGTGTTATTGTTGAGGCCCCTTCAGTGATGCTCTTGCGGAGAATATTTTTATAAAGAGCCCGCATTATACTTCGCACATCAATACCGAAATGGTTATAGAATCTTATATCTTCTATCGCTATGAATGCGTATTTGAGATGATTTGGCATTTCAGTAATGGGTATTGGAATCCGTTTTTCGACAAAGAGTTCTGCAAACAGGGTCCCATCATCTGCATAAAGTCTTGTTGCTGATTTAGGTTTATAGCTTTCAAGTTGTTTTACATCCGGTATTTCAAGGTAATTAACAAGGGCATATCCAAAACCAGCCCCAAAGATGGCAGGTATGATAAGGAATATTATAGTAAGTTTGATAACTCTTGAATACATGCGACGATATATTATACTTTATATCCCGTATGTTATCAAACGGCAATGAAGAAGGTTAAGGCTTAAGGTTAAGGTTTGAAGGTTTTTATGAATGAAAAGATAATTGCCATACTCGGTCCTACCTGTACAGGAAAATCTGAACTATCCATCTATCTGGCAGAAAAGTTCAATGGAGAGATCGTAAACGCTGATTCCATGCAAATTTATAAGTATTTTGATATCGGGACTGCCAAGCCAGACATTAATTTAAGAAGGAAGATCCAGCACCATTTAATAGATGTAGCTCAGCCATTTGAGGAGTTTAATGCGGCGATGTTTAGGGAAATGGCAGACACTTTGATAAAGGATATATGGTCTCGTAAAAGAGTGCCAATCCTTGTTGGCGGTACAGGCCTATATATAAAAGCATTGATATATGGTTTGTTTAAAGTTCAAAAGGATACAGGGTTGAGAGAAACATTAAGAAATAGTTATTCGGAAAATCCATTACAATTTTATGAGAAATTAAAGGAGATTGACCCTGAGTATGCTTTAAAAATAAGCTATAAGGATAAAATAAGGGTAGTAAGGGCGATGGAGGTTTTTTATCTCACTGGCATAAAGATGTCAGAGTGGGGGAAGAAGCACGGCTTTAAGGAAATAAGGTACAATATACTTAAAATTGGTTTAAAAAAGGCAAGGGGTGAACTTTATTCAAGGATCAATAGCAGGGTTGAAGAGATGTTAAAAAAAGGCTGGGTGGAAGAGGTAAAACATTTACTTTTTATGGGTTATAAAGAAGATTTAAAGCCTTTTTCAGGTATTGGATATAGAGAGATACTGCTTTATATTAAAGGTTTCATTAGTTATGAAGATATGGTAAAAGATATAAAGAAGTATACAAGACACTATGCAAAGAGGCAGTATACGTGGTTTTCTCAAGAAAAGAATGTGTCTTGGCATGAGTATCCAGAAGAAAAAGAAATGATAACTGACGAAGTGAGGGAGTTTCTCAAGGGATGGACTTGAGCAGGATAATAGAGGCAGTACTTTATTCCTCACCGCGACCTGTAACATTAAAGGGTCTAATAAAAAAGCTTGAGGTTTATTCATTGGAAGACATTCAAAAAGCCTTAAATGAATTGATAAAAGAATATAATTATTCAGATAGAGCACTTGAGATTGTGGGTGTTGCTGGTGGTTATCAGATGAGAACAAAACTGGATTACAGGGAGTGGGTAAAAAGGTTTGTTAGGGAAAAGGATGTTGGGTTAACAAGGGCTATGCTTGAGGCCATTGCAATTATTGCTTATAAGCAACCCATAACAAAGAGGGAGATAGATATTTTAAGAGGAGTAGATTCTGCCCGTGTTATCAAACAATTACTTGAAAGAAGGTTAATTGAGATTGCAGGAAGGAATGAAGATGTAGGCAAACCGATAATCTTTAGAACTACAAACAAATTTTTAGAATTGTATGGTTTAAAGGATATAGGAGATTTGCCAACATTTAAAGAAATAGAATCATTGGAAAAATAGGAGGAGAAGATTATGGATATTTCGGAATTATTGATTTTCGCAGTTGAAAATAAAGGCTCGGACCTTCATATGAGTGCAGGAGAACCACCTGTTGTGAGGATACACGGAGAGATGAGAAAGATTGAAGTACCAGCACTTGATAAGGATGAAGTACACAACATGATATATGAAATCTTGAATGACAACCAGAGAAAATCTTATGAGGAGCATCTGGAGTTGGATTTTTCGTTTTCCCTCGGTGACTATGGCAGGTTCAGGGTTAATGTGTTTAAACAGGCCCGTGGTGACGCTGCAGTATTCAGGACAATACCCACAAAGATTCCTACCTTTGAGGAGTTGAACCTGCCAAAAGTTTTTATGGATTTAGCACGTTTGGAAAAGGGTCTTGTGCTTGTAACAGGGCCTACAGGTAGTGGAAAATCAACCACCCTTGCAGCTATGGTTGACCTGGTAAACAAAGAGGAAAAAGGGCATATAATAACAATTGAAGACCCTATTGAGTTTCTCCATCCTTCGAAAAGTTGTCTTGTAAATCAGAGGGAGCTTGGACCCCACACACACAGTTTTGCAAATGCACTGAGGAGTGCACTCCGTGAAGACCCCGATGTCATTCTTGTAGGTGAGCTTAGGGACCTTGATACCATTGCCCTCACAATGACTGCTGCTGAGACAGGCCATTTGGTTTTTGGAACCTTGCATACAAGTAGTGCACCTGATACTGTGGACAGGGTTATAGATGTTTTTCCTGCAGCCCAGCAAAACCAGGTGAGGTCAATGTTTGCAGAGTCAATACAGGCGATAATAACACAGGCACTTTTTAGAAGAAAAGATGGTAAGGGTAGGGTAGCAGGGTTCGAAATTCTGATTGCAAATAATGCTATAAGAAATCTGATCAGAGAAAGCAAGATTGCCCAGATTCCTTCAATAATGCAGACAAGCAAGGCTTTGGGAATGCAGACAATGGAAGCTGCTGTAACCGAACTACTTAACAAAAACCTTGTCACCAGGGATGAAGTTTCTTTCTACCTGCCACAACAAGGCACACAGAGGTGACACTATGGGAGATATAAAAGACTATTTAAAGTATATGGTAGAAAAAGATGCTTCAGATATCTACCTCACAGAAGGTCTTCCTCCAATGTTCCGTATTGAAGGGATTGTTGAGCCCCATGGAGATACACCCTTAACATCTGAGGATACTCAAGAAATCGCTTATGGTATTATGAATGAGAGACAGAAAAAGATATTCGATGAAGAGTATGAAATGAACCTTGCCCTTTTCTATCCTGAATTTGGCAGGTTCAGGGTGAATATTTTTAAACAGAGGAGCTATATAGGATTGGTCTTGAGGCAGATAAAGATAAAAATAAAAACCTTAGATGAACTTGGTTTGCCAGGTACGTTGAAAGACATAATCATGAGTAAAAGAGGCCTGGTACTTGTGGTAGGTGCAACAGGCAGCGGAAAGTCTACCAGCCTTGCAGCAATGATAGATCACAGGAACGCCCACCAACGTGGTCATATTATCACCATAGAAGACCCTATAGAGTTTGTACATCCCCACAAGCTGAGTGTGATCACCCAGAGAGAGGTTGGCTTTGACACCCATACCTTCTTCAATGCGCTGAAAAACACATTGAGACAGGCACCGGATGTGATTCTTATTGGAGAGATAAGGGATACGGAGACCATGGAAGATGCAATTACATTTGCAGAAACCGGGCATCTGGCCCTTGGAACACTCCATGCGAATAATGCAAATCAGGCTATGGAGAGGATATTGAATTTTTTCCCTGTAGAGAGGCATCTCCAGATATATATGCAACTCTCTCTTAACCTGAGGGCTATTATGTCCCAGAGGTTAATACCCACGGTTGAAGGGAAAAGGGTAGCTGCCATAGAGATACTACTTGACAGTGCGAGGATCAAGGACCTTATCTTAAAAGGCGAAATAGGGACCTTAAAGGAGACAATGGCTGCCTCGTATAATGAGGGTATGCAAACATTTGACCAGCATATTTTTGACCTCTTTGTAGCGGGAAATATAGATTACGATAACGCTATTGCATATGCTGACAGCCCAAATGATTTGAGACTCAAGATCAAGATGTCTGAAATTAAAAAGGAAGAGGTGGATAAAAAGGAACCAAGTTTTAAATTAAAGGTAGATCATAAGTAAATAGACTAATCTCGTCATAGGCGGGATTAAGCACAATCAGTTGAATCGCCTTTCAGTTTGTTGAGGGCGTGTGGTAGGGCAGCCAGTATGAACATGAGGCACTCCGTGGCAGCTTTCGGGCTTCCAGGCAGATTAATAATGATACTTTCGCCCCTGATCCCGCAAATTCCCCTTGATATTATCCCGTAAGGGGTAATCTTGTAGCTCTCAGCCCTCATTATTTCAGAGAAACCAGGTAATTCTTTCTCAATAACCATTTTTGTAGCCTCAGGGGTTACATCCCTTTTAGTAACGCCTGTGCCCCCTGTTGTGATAATAAGATCAACAGCATGTTTGTCCACTTCTTCTTTTATAGTGGATGCAATAATATCTATATCATCTGGTATGATGATTATGTCTTCCACTTCATAGGTCCATTCAAGCATCTTGCTTAGTGCAGGCCCGCTTTTATCCTCTCTTTCACCTAAAGAACCTTTGTCGCTAATCGTAATAATTGCTGCCTTATATTTCATCCTTGAACCTCAATCATATCTCCTACTTTTGCCTCACCTTCTGTCAGCACCTCAACAAATATACCTTCTTTTGGCATTACACAATCACCAACCTGTTTGAATATAGCACACCCGCTATGGCATTTTTTTCCTATCTGGCTAACCCTTACGATTATGTCCTTTCCAATCTTGAGCTCAGTACCAACAGGCAAGGAAAGAAGGTCAATACCTTCTGTTGTGAGGTTTTCTGCAAAATCTCCACAATCAACATTGATGCCCAAGTTTATTATCCTTTCTATGCTTTCTTTCGCAAGAAGGCTTACCTGTCTTATCTCAGTGCCTGCGTGTGCGTCGTTTTCAAGGCCAAAGTCTTTTATGAGTCTGGCTTTTCCTATATTATGCTTTTTTTCTCCTTTTTCACTGCTTATATTCACAGATATGATCTTACCCTTCAAACCCTTACCTCTTATGGCTATTAGCCTTTCAGCATTCAGCTATCAGCATTTACTGCCCACTTCTCACTACTTACTGTTTCTTACGAATCTGCCGCTTTTTCCCCCACTTTTTTTAAGGAGAAAAAATGGCCCAAGTTCGATACCTTTGTCTATTGCCTTGCACATATCATATATAGTAAGGGCGGTAAGCATAACACAGCTTAGAGCTTCCATTTCTACTCCAGTCTGCCCCTTTGTCTTTACTGTAGATATAATGGTGATAGAATTCTTTATATCATTAAATGTGTAACTTACGTCTACATGAGTGATATGAAGGGGGTGGCAAAGTGGTATAAGCTCATGTGTCCTTTTTGCCCCCATAATGCCTGCTATCTTTGCAACAGTAAATATATCGCCTTTTGGCCCCTGTCCCTTTTTTATAAGGTTATATGTTTCTTCAGACATTTTTACCTTACCTGATGCTATGGCTTCTCTCTCTGTTTCATGTTTTCCTGTTATATCGACCATACGAGCCTTTCCTTTACCATCTAAGTGCGTTAGTTTCATTGAACCCCCCTTCGGGATGGCAATTAAGAATGAAAAATGTAGAATTAATAATTAAGAATTTACGACTCTATATTCTCCGTTCTTAATTCTTCATTGCTTTAACTCATCCCCCAATATGTCTCATACTTCTCTGACATTTTTTAATGAATCCTGTTTCAAATTTTTTCTCTGGTTTTGCTTTCACGACGCTGCTGACAAATGTTTTTATTTCCTGATCCTTTGTGTTACTTCTCAAAAGTTTTTTAACATCATACTCAATATCCGAGAAAAGGCATGGTCTTATCATGCCGTTTGATGTGAGTCTGATCCTGTTACATTCCGAGCATATATGAGAAGAAACAGGGCTTATAAATCCTATCTTTCCAAAACTATCCTTGATTTGAAACATCTTCGCAGGGCCTCTTTCAGAATTGGAGGTTGGTTCAAGCTCATACGTATTTTTTATCAGGTTTTCTATTACATTCGATGGGACTATTTTAGAGCTATCCCATAAATTTGATTCGCCAAAGGGCATAAATTCGATAAAACGGACATGGATACCCCATTTTTTCGCAAGCCTCGCAAAATTTAGGATTTCATCGTCATTAAAGCCTTTTATAATAACAGTATTTATCTTTACTGGGTTTAAACCTGCACGTAATGACTCTTCAATGCCTTTTAGTACATTGTCAAATGCATCAACACCTGTGATAAAGGTAAATTTTTCTTTTTTTAGCGTATCAAGGCTTATATTTATCCTCCTTAACCCAGCCTCTTTCAATTCCAGTACCTTTTCACCCAGATATACCCCATTTGTAGTGAGGCTTATATCCTCTATACCATTTATGGTGTTTATTTCCTTCAAGAGATAGGAAATTCCTTTTCTTACGAGAGGTTCGCCACCCGTTAATCGAACCTTATTCACCCCAAGCTCTGAACATATTCTTACAAATCTGACAATTTCTTCATATCTTAGTACCTCATCATGGGGCAAAAATGGAAAATCTTCGTCAACGCAGTATTTGCATCTCAGATTACATCTGTCGGTAATGGAAATCCTGAGATAATTTATAGTCCTGTTAAAATTGTCCAGTAACATAGTAACCACCTTGAAATCAGCTGTCAGCAATCAGTCTTCAGCTTTGTTCCTACGTCATCGTCTCTCGTTTTTCCTCATCTTTGTATATACTTAACTTTTCCTGTATCCTGTGTATTATAACCACCGAACCCTTTAAGCTTTTTTTTGAATTCTTCTGATAATATCAAGTCCATAAGCATATTAAATCTTTTGTCTTCTGTAAACTCTTTTGCGATAAGGAGGTCGTAATCTTCTTCTGTCAAAGGAATAAAACCAAGTGAAAATATCTTTGCCACTCCATAGATGGCAATCCCAACGTCTGCTACAGACTCTCTTACAAGTATACCCACAGCAGTATGAGAGGATTCTTCCCTGTCGTATCCAGTTATCAATTCTTTTTTTATGCCCCTTTCCTTTAACATTATATCTAAGAAAAACCTTGTCCCTGAACCAGATTGCCTATTGACAAATTTTATATTATTTTTTGCAATGTCTCCTATATCTTTTATACCTTTTGGATTATCTTTTTTAACGAGAAGCCCCAATGTCCTTTTGGCGATGTGTATAAGCATGCATGGTTTATCCATAAGGTATTTTTTTATTATCGGGATATTGTATATTCTTTCATGTTCATCAAGGATGTGGGTTGTACATAAACAGGTTATGCCTTTTTTAAGGGTAAGAATTCCGCTCAAACTTCCTATGTGGGTTGATATAAGGTCTATGTGTGAATACCTGCTCTTCATCATGTCTCTAAGAATGTCAAGGGACAGGTCATGACTGCCTGTTATGTGTATTCTCTTTTTGAGTTCGTCTTCTTTCCTCAATAACAGACATGGGACTTCTTCGTTTTCATCATATCCTTCAATATTTTCCGGTACCCTCAACAATGCATCTGCATGGGCCATGGAAGAGAAGATACTTGCTCCTCTTGCCAGTGGAAAGGCATAATATCTCCCGTTTTTCTCCAATAGGTTGATTCTTAATACCTCTTCTATCCCTATCCTTGACGGAATCCTGTAAGGGGTGGTGCAGGTTATATATTTTTTATATAACTGTATATTGGTAAGTTTCTCATAAAGTGGTTCAAGAAATGTTTTAAAGCTTACTACAGCAGATACCGGATACCCTGGTATACCAATTACGGGTTTGCCTTTAATAATACCGAAGATGGTGGGTTTGCCAGGCATCATTGAAACGCCATGGAAGACAAGTGTGCCAAGCTGGCCTATCACGCTCTCTGTATAATCTTCACTACCTGCACTTGATCCAGCATTTATAAGTATTACATCAAATTCTTCGATAACATCTTTAAGAATGTTTAATAACTCATTTTTATTATTGACTATTTTATATTTTTCTGCATGAAATCCCGTATCCTCTGCCAATTTTAATAGGGTGTATGAATTAAAATCAATCAACCCGGCATGTTTTGTTTTCTCAATAGATTCTTCATAAGATTCTTCATATATATCTATTAGTTCCTTGCCTGTCGGTATTATTAATATCTTTGGTTTCCTCCTGACGAAGACCTTTGTCACACCACCGGAAAGGATCATCCCTATGTCGAAGGTTCTTATCCTGTGATTTGTGGGTATCAGTAGATCCCCTTCTATGATATCTTCACCCACCATTCTTACGTTTTGCCAGAGAAACACTGGTTTTCTGATAATTATATGAGACTCTGAATCTTCAACCTCCTCTGTCATAATCACAGCATTTGTATTTTTTGGTAAGGGGTCCCCGGTATTAAGATAAAAGGCATCAATATTTTTAGTCAAAGAGACCGGGTTTGTGAGGTCTGCACTTAGGGTTTTTTCAAAAAAGGTGGCATAACCATCCATAGCAGAACATATAAAAGGGGGATTGGAGCATTTTGCAAATACTGGTTTTGTTGTAATCCGGTCCTTGCACATATACGTAGGAAGATATTCTTCATCTTCTATGGGTTTTGTGTGCTCCAGTATTTTTGCTATTGCCTCTTCACTTCTAATTGTTTCAAGATATCTTTTCATGGTTACCTATCGGGGTTCGAGGCCTGCCCTGCCAAACCGCAGGTCTTGGCCAGGGATTCGAGTGAAAAACAAACCCTTTTAACCCCTCATTTCATACCCACAAAAACAATTATATCACCACATAACAATAAAAAGAAAAGATTATTTAGCTCCCTTTCGGTTTGTTGCCCAAACCGATTTTACGCCGGAACGCTCTTTTGCTCACTGCTCCGCTGCGCGTTTTTACCCACTTACGGCTCAAAATTCTCTCAATTCGCAAACTCGTCCCGTTAAACGGAACTCAAACAGTGCGAATTGTCCTTCGGAACGCTCTTTCTCGCCGAGTGGGAGCCCAAAAATGCTCGAAGTCGCGATTCGCAAAAAGCTCTTCCGGTCGAAAGAGAGAAAGAAAGTATCAAAGGTATTTGGGCAACAGGCTGTCTAACTAATGACCTCTATT
>JAPLKF010000111.1 GCA_026388215.1 Pseudomonadota bacterium
CATTACAATTATAGTTGATTATTTTGGTGGGTTTCCACTCTCTTTACATCCCGAGAGCATCGTAATTTCTCTTGTCATTAGTATGGTGATTGGTATCCTGGCTGGTATCTACCCTGCTATTCAGGGAACAAAGTATGAACCCGTCAATGTTCTTTATGCGTGAGCAATGAGCAAAGCAATATCCAATAACCAGATAGACACAATAACCAATTACCAAATAACAATAACCAGACAAATTCTAAGTTTGTAATTTGATTATTGGTTATTTATCTATATGCTGGAGAGCCTTTTCTGAAAGTGTTTTAAGAACAATTTCAGAGGAATCGTTCAATATTTCTCTGTATATTTTCTTTGCCTCTTCATTTTTTCCTTTTATATAGTATATCTTACCGAGATAGAGTTTAGCTATCTTATAAGTTTTTCCTTGTTTTTCATTTGCAATCTTTTGAAATATGTCTTCTGCTTTTTTCAAATCATCTTCCCTTCCATTCAGGCTGTATTCTTCAAAGCTTCTTATCCCTTGAAAAAGTATGAGCTGTGCCCTTTCATTTTTCTTTTGGTCATGCAACCTGTAACCATACACAGAAAGGCTGACAATACAGAAAATCGCAACCCCGACAATACACAGTTTGAGGTTTGCTCGGATGAATTTAACGGTAGATTCTATTGTTTTGATTAATATATCAGGTTTTTTTATCTCTTCCTTTATTTTCTTTCTTGCCATGGTTGTTGGTATTTCAACATATTAAACTTATCTATGTCAACATTAAGAATTAGGTGATAGCCAGTAGTTCATGGTAACTACGAAGTAGTATGCATCAAAATCGTCTGTTTGGTCTATCTGGTCTGTTTTGTCTTTATGACCGGATAGACTGAAGAGACTGAATAGATGAGATAGACAAAATTACTGCTTAGCGCCTACTGCCTACTCCTTACTGTCTGTTGTATCTCCTTGCTGCCTTAATATATACCCTTACCCTTCTTATATTTTTATCTCCTACTATTCGGGAGAGGGTTTCTTCGTCATACTTAGAAAGTTCTTGTATATTTTTTACTCCCTGTTTTCTTAGTTTTGAAAAGTTTTTATATCCCAGACCTTTTAGATGAAGTAATGCAACCAATTCACCTTCCTCCTTATTCAGTTGGTTCACGTCTATTCCGAAGCTCGTTTTAACCCCTTTTGCTATGAAAAGACCGAGTTTTTCCTGTTCAATAAAGGATAGTTTATCTATTTTTGTTGCATATGAGGAAACAGTGTATCTGTCTATCATCGGGAAGGATAAAATGGATATGGCAGTAGCAATTAATGTGATAGGATACAATGGTTTTTTGTGAATCGACCTCCCGTTTAAAAGGTTTACAAGGGTAATTGTTTCAAGCCCGAAAACCAGGAAGCCTATATAACCAGGGATGGGCATTTCAAAGATTTTTAAATCTTCAAAAAGGGGCACACTGTATATCCACTTTGAGATAGACCAATAGTTCCATATTTCCCATAATAGCCCGCATATAAGTCCTGAAATCATTGCAGCAATGAAGTTCCCCATGCTGCCCCTTTCGAAATCTTTCATAAAGGAGGCATGCCCCCTTATGTAATTGTAACCGTCAAATATCAAAGCAAAGAATATCCATGTGAGAGGGAAAAAATAGGCAGGGAATAGACATGTCAGTAAAATTGTTAAGATACCCAGTGAAATTGAATATAACGGGTAATTCTTTATATGGAAGGGTTTTGCTTTTATTTCGCCAAAAAGGGTGAATATAAGCTCTTTTGTGATATAGATTGCGGGGATAACAGTTCCATACGATAAAAGATAACCCGCATATCTTCTGTATACCTCTACTGGAAGGTTTATATAAAACCAGTTATGTATTCTTAAATTTATTATCTCAAATATACACCAGAAACCACAGGAGATAAGAACCAGTGAAGGAAGGCGCCTATTGACAATCAGAAAAGTCTTCTTTTTGAATGTTAGGAGTACGTCAAGGAAGATTATATACGACCACCATGATGTAAGATAGAAAAAGTATTGAAAAGGCTCAATCCTGTTTAATAGAACGTAGTAACCAAAGAGGTGAAGAAAAATCGAGAAGGCAATAAGACTGATTTTTTTTTTCACATATTAAGAATTATTGGAAGTTTTTTCCGGATTATTCGATATTTCAGAACCTTCTTCTGGCAACTTTTTCACCCTGACAGCCCCTATATAAGTTCTGGAGTAAAAATCCGATGAAAGGGCATCAATCTTCACACCTACCTTTCCATGTCCGGATGCTGAATGAATAAAGTTGCCATCCCCGATATAAATACCTACATGGGTTGGAAGTTTTGCATGTCTTTTCGTTTTAAAGAACACCAGATCCCCGATGGCAAGTTCTTCTTTTGATATCCTTGTGCCTGCCTTGAATTGTTCCCTTGCGCTTCTTGGAAGTTCAACGTCAAATATATCGTAAATCTTCTTAACATAAGCAGAACAGTCAAGACCCCTTACGCTTTCCCCCCCATACTTGTATGGAGCACCCATAAAGCTTTTCGCTACCTTTACTAACATATGTTTTTCATCATTACTCTTCCATGGTTTTAAGGGTGTGCCTTTAAGAGTTATAAACTCCTCTTCACTTTCTTCTATAACCTTTGGTATGAGGATAATCTTCCCTGGTGATAGCCTCTTCTTTTTTAAGTTGTTTGATTCCAGAATATCTTCTTTTTCAACATTGAATTTCATTGCAATTTTGTTGAGGGTATCACCCCTTTTCACTTTATATTCTATAAATTCTGCATCACTTTCAATAATATTAGCTTCATTTTGTATATTATTTGCGTGTGAATCGTCCGCATCTTTCTTGATGAAGATCAATTGCCCAAGTTTTAACCTGGATGTCTTTAGGTTGTTCAAGCTCCTGAGCTTATCAATAGAGACATGATATTTTTTTGATATGGTATACAAACTGTCGCCAGATTTTACTTTGTAGGTAATCTCTGAGGAAAAGACCATGCTGGATGTTATGACAAATAAAAACAGAGAAATGGCGATAGTAAGTACAGTTCTTTTCATGGGGTATTTTCTACCTTATCAAAATAACTAAATTTATGTCAAGTTATTTTTTTTGATTATCCTTGTTTCGCATTAAAAATAAAACATATTTACCCTGAATCTGATTCATAAAATCTGTATTTTCCATTGATTTTCATAAACAGGATTAAGAAAGTTGTTTTACTTCAAGCCTTGAACTGTCACATTTATATTGATTTTATACTATTTTTATACTGAAATATATGTCAAAAACTATTCAGGAGGAAGATGATGGATATTGTTGGCAGGGAAGTCTTCTGGAACGTGGGACAAGGGGCACGATGGATTACTTATGCATTAATGATAATTACCTTTATTTTCTTAATCTATGGATTAAGAAAGAGATATGCTATGTGGAGGATAGGGAAGGGTTTCCCGTTCAATTTTTCTCAAAGATTATGGGAAAGAATAGGTTATTTCATTAGTAACGGGATATTCCATAAATCTATATTGCGGGAATCTTACCCTGGCTTGATGCATTTTTTTATTTTTTGGGGATTTTTGATCCTTGCTATCGGTACCGCACTCGTTGCCCTTCAGGATGATATTATCAGACCTTTCTTTAAGGAAAACATTCTGCAAGGAAATTTCTACCTCATTTTTTCTTTTTTTCTTGATCTTGCAGGTATTATTGCAGTCATCGGTATAGTTATGGCTTTATGGAGAAGGTATGTGACAAGACCTGAAAGGCTGGATAACAAGCCCGATGACTTTATAACGCTTATCTGGATAATTGTTGTTCTTATTACAGGTTTCTTTGTGGAAGGTGCAAGGATCGCATTTTCAAGACCCCCTTTCGAGGTCTGGAGTTTTGTGGGTTGGTTTACATCATCTCTGTTTGTAAATCTTTCTAAAGACAGTATTTCTGTAACCCATGTTGTTTTCTGGTATGTGCACATGCTGCTATCGTTTGGTCTTATAGTTTATATTGCATATTCAAGATTGCTCCACATAATAACCTCTTCCCTCAATATGATGTTCAGGGGTGTAGAGGACAGTCCGAGGGGTGCTATTGCGCCTATTCAGGATTTTGAAACTGCTGAAGAATTTGGTGTGAACTCAATCGAAGGGTTTACATGGGGACAGATTTTTGACCTTGATGCCTGCACGAGATGCGGCAGATGTCAGGACCTGTGCCCGGCGCACTTGAGTGAAAAACCTCTCTCCCCAAAAAAGTTTATACAGGATTTAAAAGGTGAATGGGAAAGGAGAGCAAAGGGTATAAAAAGCGAAGATGGTTTGATAGACAATGTAATACAGGAAGAGGCCCTATGGTCATGTACGGCATGCCTTGCATGTCAGGTTAACTGTCCTGTATCAATACCCACATTTGACAAAAATATAGAAATGAGAAGATACCTTACATTGACACTGAGTAAGACAACCTCTGAAACAAGGCTCCTTTTCAAGAACTTACAGCAAAAGGCTGACCCCTATGGTATGGGAAAGAGACAAAGAACAGAGTGGACAGAAGGTCTTGAAGTAAAAAACGCTGCCGGGGGAGAAGTAGAATATCTTTACTGGGTTGGATGTGTCGCTTCCCTTGATGACAGAAATAGAAAGGTGGCAAAGGCATTTTCTACAATACTTAACAAGGCGGGTATTTCTTTTGGTATCCTTGGTCAGGAAGAAGCGTGCTGCGGGGATCCTGCAAGAAGGACAGGGAATGAAGATCTATACCTCGGAATTGCGCAGGGCAATGTAGAACTTCTGAATGAAATGGGTATTAAAAAGATTATTACGACTTGCCCCCATTGTTATCATACCTTAAAAAATGAGTACCCACAGATTGGGGGTATTTTTGAAGTATACCATCAGGCAGAATTTATATGGAAACTTGTGAGTGAGGGGAAGATTTTATTGAATCCAGCTGTCGAAGGAATAATTACATACCACGACCCGTGTTACCTGGGGAGGGTTAACAGGATATTCGACCAGCCAAGGAATATTTTAGAAAAGGTTAAAAAGGGTGAATTCCGGGAGCTACAAAGGAATTTCGATAGGAGCTTCTGTTGCGGTGGCGGCGGTGGCAGAATATGGATGGAGGAACATCATAAAAGGATTAACCATTTAAGAATAGAAGAAGCCATTGGTATTTCGGCAAATACAGTAGTTACTGCGTGTCCTTATTGTCTTATTATGATGGAGGATGCTATAAAAGATAAGGAAAAAACAGAATCGATGAGGGCCTTAGACCTCTCTGAACTTGTTGTAAAGAGTATATAAAAGGATGGGTTCGCCCCATCCTTTTATATTTTTAATAAGTAAGTAAAATCACTCTTCCAAAGTAATTGCTTCTACAGGGCATTCTTCTGTGCATGCACCACATTCCGTGCAGAGCTCGGGATCAACCTTTGCCATATCATCAACGGTTATAGCGTCAGCAGGGCAAACCTCTGCGCATGCTCCACATCCTGTGCAGGCATCTTCATCTACTTTTGCAGGCATGTTTTTTCCTCCTTTCTTTTTAGAAATTCCTCTTTTTAGTTTAGAAATTCCTAAACAAATATAAAAAGAATGTCAACAAAAAAATTGTAAATGTCTGGGATTCAAGGATTTAAACCCTCGAATCCTAACTTTTTATTATTTTGTAATTGACATAACCACTTATATCTAATAAGATTTTTTATATGAAAGAGTTTTTCAGGGACATGTTTTTGGATTTGTACGAAAATTTCACCGAGGTCTTTCTCAATGTGCTTGTCATGGTTATTGTCATGATAGGCGGGTTCATCGTAAGTTGGTTTATAAAAAAGCTTCTTGGGAAGCTTTTGATACTATTTCGATTTGACAAGTGGGCAAAGGATGTAGGCATCATTAATTTCCTGGAAAAGGGTGGGGTGAAAACTCTTCCCTCTCTTATTCTCAGTAAAATTGTATATTGGATATTTATAGTAGCATTTTTCTCTTTTGGTTTAAATTTTATAGGAATGACACAATTTTCTGAATACGCTTCAAAGGTTTCAAGTGCCTTACCCAGTATAGTAATTTCTCTTGTTATTGTAATAATGGGGATCATATTCAGCAATTTCATAAGTCGAGTGATATATATGGCCTGTGAAAATGCAAACATCAAGTATGGCGATTTTTTAGCCAAGGGGATAAGGATTTTTTTAATTATCATTACCTTTGGGATTGTTTTTGAATACATAGGTGTTGGAAATACTATAATAACTATAAGTTTTTTAATAATATTTGGTGGGATTATCATGACCCTCTCTCTTGCATTGGGCATAGGCCTGAGCAATGTTTTGGGGGACCTGATAAGGGACAAGGTTAAAATGAGAGGGGAGAAGAAGAAAGATAATCACCAATAATCAAATTACAATAACCACAAAAACATAATAACCAAACATCAAATTACAATAACCAAAGTAAAGAACAATCACCAAATGACCCCTGATGTAAATAGTGGACACGAAAATAATCTCATGCTGCATCTTTCCTCTCATAGAATTGTCTCATATAGGCAACAGGGGATAAATACCCCAGCCTTGCCTGTCTGCGTTGTCTGTTGTAAAAGATCTCAATATATTCAGTAATATCCCTCATTGCCTCATCCTTTGTCGCATAATGTTGATGATAGACAAGTTCATTTTTCAGTGTTCCCCAGAAGCTCTCCATGGAAGCATTATCGTAACAGTTTCCTTTTTTACCCATGGAGGCCTTCATATTGAACCTTTCAAGGATCTCTCCATAGTCAAGTGAGCAGTACTGGCTTCCCCTATCCGAATGATGGATAAGACCTGCTGGAGGCTTCTTTGTTGATACTGCCCTGTAAAGGGACCTCATGATAAGGTCTCTGGTGATTCTCGATCCTAAGGCATGGCCGACGATTTCTCCGTTGAAGAGGTCTTTGTGGGCGGCACAGTAGAGCCATCCTTCATCGGTAGAGATATACGTGATGTCACTGACCCAGACCTTATTTGGTGATGGAACCTCAAAGTGTTGCTCCAGAAGGTTTTCTGCCGCAGGAAGCGTATGTTTGGAGTCTGTTGTGGCCTTAAACTTCCGTATTTGTTTACAGCGTATCCCGAGCTTTTTCCTGATCCTTCTGATCCGTGAGATACCGACAGTAATACCATGGGCTAAAAGGTCCTGTTGCAATCGTTCCGGTCCATAGGTTCCCCGGGTTCTTGCATGGGCTGCCTTTATCTCACCTTCGAGCCGTCCTTCCTCCAGGGCATGGTTTGATAGAGGACGTTTACGCCATGCATAATAGCCGCTTGGCGATACGTTCAGCATACGACACATAAAGGGAGTGGTATAGGAGAGTCGCAGTGTATCCATCAGCGCGTACCTGACTGCGACTCCCTGGCAAAGTACGCGGCTGTTTTTTTTAAGAAATCACGCTCCATCTTTACCTGGGCAAGTTCACGCTTGAGGCTTAATAGTTCCATTTCTGTTTCGGTAATGACCTTCTTTGAACTTCCCACATCAGAAAGCTTGCCCTTTTTCTCTGCCCTGACCCAATAGGTTATGGTTGATTTAGGAATCGACAATCTGCGTGCGACCTCCGGTGCTTTCAAGCCACCCTCTGTTATCATTCTTACTGCTTCTTCCCGAAGTTCCTTTGTGTATACTGCATTGGGAATCCTTTCCATTCTGACACCTCCGTTCTTGTATTGTACATCAACTTTGGTGTCCACTAAAAGCATCATACCTCAAAACACCAATAACCAAACACCAAATAGGCTGCAATAACCAATTGACCAAGCACCAATCATCAAACAAACTTCAATTACCAATTTTCCAATAATCAAATAGATTCCAAGTCTGGAACTTGGAATTTGGTGATTGATTATTGGATGCTATCTGGTTATTAAAATTTGATTATTGGTTATTATCTTCCCATTAGGTATCCGCGGAACCAATTAAGCGCAAGATTTATTGCTTTTCTTCTGTGTGATGGATGAGAAAATATGTGATCCGCCCCTTTTATGATTTCAATTTTTTTTGGTCTTTTAGTATTTTTATATATTGCTTTTCCTTCATGATAGGGGACGACCTCATCCATTTCTCCATGGATTACCAATACACATGATACCTTTTCTGCTTCAGACAGGACGTTATATGAAAGAAAGTCTCTAAAAAGGGTTTTTTTAAATTTTATTTCTGATATCCATCCATCCTCTTTATTTTCTAATTTATAAGGGGTTGCCCACAGGGATATACATTTTATCCTTTTATCTCTTGCGGCCTTAACCACACCTGTGGTACCACCAAAACTACTTCCTATGATACCAACCTTTTCCGGGTTTATAAGATGATGATTAAAGACAAATTCAGCAACAGAATCAAGATTTTCAATCCTGATAGTCAGTGTAGTCTCTTCTATACTGCCTTCACTTTCCCCACATCCATGGTAATCAAATCTACAGGTTGCTATACCTGTTTCAGCAAAACTTTCTGAGAGAGAGATATATTTGGAGCTTTCTTTTGAACTTACCAACCCATGGGAAAGAATCACGCAGGGATATTGTTTTTTACCCCCTGGAATCACCATAATGCCGCTTATTTTGTTATATGATGATTTGATTTCAAAGGGTTCCAGCATGATTATTCTCCTTTAAGCTGGCCAAAGAGAATCTTTTCAAGGCTGATAAGGTTTAGTACATCCTCTTTATTATATTCGAGGAGAAGGTTGAGGGCATCAAGTCTATCCTTTTCGCCGACCCTGCCTCTTCTAATATACCTTTCCCATAATAGCATTGCCTGGTAACCATTTACCCCTTCTGTTTTTCTTTTTATTCCAAACATCTTTTCAAGTTCTTTTAACCCCCCTTTTATTCCTAACCCCTTTTTTACCTTAAAGAGGTCAAGTGAATCGTGGGTTACCTTTAAATCTAAATTGAGATATTTCTTAATCATGGGTATGTCGAAACTGTCGCCATTGAAGGTAACAACAGTATTTGCATTTTTCATAATCATTTCGACATTATTTGTAGTTATATCTTTCCCGTATAATTGAACAAACCCATTATATTCTAAGAATATGCCGATTACACACATGTTCCCCTTTCGGTCGGTTTCTATATCCAGATATGCTTTCATTAGAATTTTTCAACCTCTCTTTCTTTACCACAACTCTTTTTCATGTCCTTAATGTCACAATGCCGATAATCCCAAGTGAAAAAAAGAGCAGATTTGAAAACCATACAGCAAAGATTGGGGGGAAGATTTCTGAATATCCTAAAGATAAAGAGATGGAATGAAAAAACCAGTATAGTACACCAAGGGATATGCCAGAAAATATGCCCTTTGAAATATGTTTTGTCTTGACGTATCTTAATCCTACAGAGAATGCAGCAAAAACCATAATAAGGTTAATGAAAGGGAATGCTATTTTGTTGTATAAATCAACAAGGTATCTTCTTATATCATGTCCATCCCGTTTCAATTTCTTTATATATTTAGAAAGTTCATTATACCCCATCTCTTCAGGGTTTCTTTCTATAACTTTAAATATGGATGGAGGTTCCTTTATGATACCATTTAGACTGTTATATGTTTTTTTTGATGTAACCCCTTCTTCTCCGAACGTTCTCTCAATGACATTGCTGAAGACCCATGAGCCGTCTTTCCAGACCCCTTCTTTTGCGTCAACCCTTCTTGTGATTGAAAAGTTTTTTGATATCTCAACTACAGTAAGCCCTTTTATTATGTCTTTCTTTGCATCGAAAAAGTCTATGTTACTGATAATATTGTCTCTTTTGTACCATATTCTGTCATTCTTAAAGAATACATGGGGTTCTTCCTTTTTTATTTTTACCCTGTAAAGATATTCTGAGGCATTTGAGGTTATAGGTATTATCCATTCAGAACAAATGAATGAAAGTATTATTAGTATCAGAGAAAAAGAGACTAATGGTTTCATAAGGGAGAATGTACTTATACCTGAGGTTCTCACAATAATGATTTCATTGCTCCTTATCATCAATATAAGGAGAATGAGCATGGATACGAGAAACGAAAGGGGGAGTATTAGATTAAAATAATAGGGAGCCCTTAGGAAAAGGTAAAAGGCGCTTAATATAAAATTGCTAAATGAGGATGTAAACAAGTCCATATGTTCAAAAAACTCGATGGTTATGAACATTACTAATCCTGTGAATTCTGTTATTGATAAGATTTTTATAACATTCAAGATTAAGTATTTATCTAATCTTTTCAAAGTAATATACCAATAAATGTCTTAATTTTTGTGATACCCTTGAGCGTTCTTCATCATTCAGGTGTTTTAAGAGATATAAACCTATTATGGCAATTACAATGTTTGGTATAAACGACGTAATAAAAACAGGCAGATGTATCGTTTTTCCTATATTCTCAGTAAGGGCCATTAATATGTAATAAAAGATAAACAGGAACAGGCTGTATAATAAACCAGAGAATTTGCCCTCTATTTTTCTTTTGATACCCAGGGGTATTGTGAGGAGTACAAATGCTAATGAAGAAAGGGGTATAGATATTTTCTTATATATTTCCAGCAGGAGGTCATACCTATCTGTTTCATTGGCATTTAAAAGGGCTTTGTTTAATTCCTTTCTATCCATTTCATAAGGTCTTTTTCTTAATTCCCTGTTGTGAGGTAACGTGTTCCCAAGGTTCATTGAGTATGTATAGTTTTTAAAGGATAAATTTCTATACACATCATCTATTTTTTCCCATCTATGAAGGGTACCCTCTTCAAGGATAAAGTAAAGGTCCAGCGTTACAGGATCAAGGTTTATAAAACCTTTGCTTGCTGATATAGTCTGTTTTACATCCTTGTCTCTGTCATCAGAGACTATTATCCCTGAGAGAAATTTGTTTTTTGTGTCCACTTTGTTAATGTAAATAACAATACCAGGGATTATGTCATTGAATACGCCTTCTTTATCTTCAATGGTTATTCCCTTTTTTATAATGTTTATCAAAGTTGTTCTGAATAGGTCTCCGCTTTTCGGTATCAGTAAGTTTGTATTGAGCAGCGCGACAAGTGTGATTATCACTCCTATAGCTGTTATGGGTATAAAAAGGCACTTAAGGTCAACGCCACTTGCCTTTAAGGCAAGGATTTCATTTTCAGTAGAAAGTCTCCCGAGTACAACGATTGTAGACAATAAAAAGGCCATTGGTAGGGTAAAGGTGAGATACGGTGGTGAAGAATAGACTATGAGAAGAATTATATCCTTTGCTTCAACCCCTTTATTTATAACGAGATCCGCAATTTTTCCGATTCTGCTCAGTACGAGGATGAATGTGAGTACCCCAAGGGATAGAAGGAATATGCAGGAGATCTCTTTTAATAGGTATATATAAAATTTCCTGTGTAATTTCTGGACAAATTCCATCCTATCAATCTAACATTCTTAAGCCCTGTAAGTCAATTTTGGCCGTGAACCATTTAGCTCTTAGCTGATAGCT